>CAYTWV010000144.1:0-9344 GCA_964442235.1 uncultured Myxococcales bacterium
CACACCAAGTCACCCCACAAAACACGGCGGCAACCAGGGTCGATTCGTACTAGGCTAGCACTCAATGTTAAGCGGTCTAGATCGGGTTGGACTGAGCCTGTGACGGCACCATCTCACGGCCAGGGATAGGCTTTCTCGCAGATGGACATCTTGGCATTATTGCTAGACATCGTATTGTTGTTATCACAACGCATATCGTTCCAATCGTAGCCATTGTCCTTGTACATCATCACGCAGTCCTGGGTCCCCACGTCGTTGGGCTGCCCGGATGCCCACGAGGTGTAACTGACAGCCTCGTTGTTCGTCCACTTGAAGTTCCCTTCGTTGTCCTGGTCCGTCAGGCCAATCCAGGCATTGTCCCAGATCATTCCCTTCACGGCGTTTTGCTCGGCCGAGTCGTTAATGGAGACCAGATAGCCGCCCCAACCGCCGTCGCAGTTGTACTTGGCCGTGCCCCAGTCCACTTCACCGCCAAGAATCTTGTAGCAGTGGTCGTTGTAGACCGTGCCGTCACAATCCAGACATTTGGTTATCCCCACGGCCTGAGTGTTTTCCCCGGCAAGCCCGGGCTTCAGGTCCGAAGGAGTCACCTTACAGGTCCAGCGCTGGCATCCCCCGCAATTCCATCGAGGACAGGGTTGCAAGGCATCGGCGGGCACCACGTCTTCCGTATACTGAGGCTGCAACACCCCGTTCAGATACCACTCGTATTTGTACGAAATAGCATCGTACTCGGCATCCACCGCCACCGCAATCATCTTGCAGTTCAAGTCCTTGTCTTCCATGGCCGCAACGGGCTGCACTTCAACTCGAGGCGAGCTGGGGGGATAGTTTTCGACAGGGGCACACTTGGTGGCCAATGTATCCGTCGCGAAATAGTAGCTATCAAGTATCCTGCCATGCAGGTAATTGCTTGAGGAATCAAACAGCGTATCGAATTGCAACTGATCCGCCTTGTAGTACACCCTGGTGCTCCCCAGCACGGCCAACTTCGGCAACGGCGTAAACGACGCCCCTGCATACAGAGCCGCATTGGAGATTCGAATCTCGTCGACGTATCCCTTGAAGAACTGCTCCAAGGCGCCGGCATCGGAAATGCGTGCCCCCAGACGCAACGCCACCGTCGACGTGGCAATGCCCCCGGTCAACGCCTTGGTCGCTTTCTGGGCCCCGTCCAGATAGAGCCTTGCCTGGGCCCCATCCACCACAAACGCCACATGATGCCAACCCGTGGCCGTAGCAGCATACGTCCCCGTGAGGTTCAGCAACGTCGCCGACCCCGCCTGCTTGAACTCTACCAGAACCGTACTGCTGGAGGGTGTCACCCCAATCCTGAAGGCCTGGCCGTCCGTCGCACCCCAGCGGCTGATCAAGCCACGAGCGCCGCTCTGCGTCTCAGCTTTGAACGAGATTTCCACCGTCGCCGAAGTGCCCAAATCCATCAGGGTCGAGTGAGCCGTATTGACGTACCCTGCGGCTCCATCCAGATGCAGGCTGTGGCAACCGCAATTGTCCAACTGCGTGCCAATGCAGTACCCGTTTGAACACTTGTCGTTGTTCGTGCAGTCCTGGCCGTCGTCACAACCCTTCTGGTTCGGAGTGTGGATACATACCGTGAAGCCACACTCGTCATCGGTGCAGTCGAAGCCGTCATCACAATTCATGACCGGGCCACCCTGGCACGAACCGCCGTTGCATTTGTCGCCCATGGTGCAGGCATTTCCGTCCTCGCACAGGGCCGAATTGTTGTTAAACACGCACCCCTTGTCCGGCTGGCAAGAGTCGTTCGTGCAGTCGTTGTCGTCGTCGCACTGGATCAGTTGCCCCTTGATGCAGGCCCCTGCCGCACAGTAGTCGCCCGTCGTGCACATGTCGCCGTCTTCACACGGTCCAGGCAGGTAAAGATGGCTGCATCCGGTCATGGGCGAACACTCGTCCTGCGTACACGGCTTATTGTCGTCGCAACTGGCGGCCACAGTGCCCGTGCAAATTCCCTCATTGCAGAAATCCTGTGTCGTACACAAGTTCTGGTCATTGCGGGGATTGGTATTGTTGGAGTGCTTGCAACCGCCAACCTGCTCGCACCAGTCATTCGTGCACAGGTTGTTGTCATCGCAGCTTACCGGGGCCCCGCCTTTGCAGTTCCCGCCAATGCATGTGTCATTATATGTACAATCGTTACCATCATCACAGGCCCCGGATATCGGCATATTCCGGCAAACGCCCTGAGAATCGCAATAGTCATCAGTACATAACTTGTTGTCGTTGCAATCCGGGCTCGGGCCCGGAACACACTCCCCACCCATGCACTTGTCCCCATCCGTGCACGGATCATTGTCCGTGCAGGCTTGCGAGTTCGGGATATACACACACGCTGCCGTATCAATATTACATGAGTCGTTTGTACACGGGTTGTTATCGTTGCATGCGAAAAGCGTACCACCAGGAACACACTCCCCACCCTGGCAATGGTCATTTACTGTGCAGGGATTGTTGTCGTCGCAGAGCGCCGCGTTCGGAGTAAACACACACCCCTTATTTGGACTGCAGGTGTCGGTAGTACAGTCATTGTCATCGTCACACTGCACCAGCGTCCCGGTGCATTTTGCATTTACACAAACATCGTCCTCAGTACACAGCGTTCCATCCTCACATGGCCCGGTCAACGCCTGAACCTGGCATCCGATGCCCGGCTCACACCAGTTTTTGGTGCAGGGCTCGTTGTCCTGGCACGTCATGACCGTGCCCACACACAGCCCACCCTGACACGAGTCGTTGGTGGTACAGACGTCGTCGTCCGAACAAGGACCGGATACCGGCGTGTTCACGCACCCCTTGGTGGGATTGCAGGCATCCATGGTGCAGTCGTTAAAATCGTTGCACATGTCTTCCATGCCAGTGCACTCGCCGTTCAGGCAAGCATCATTCTGCGTGCAATCGTCACTGTCGTCACACTCCACTCCGTCGGCAGAGACGACTTCCACGCACAATCCGGTCTCGGGTTTGCAAACCTGCTTCTGGCAAGGGTCCACAGACTCCGGGCAAATCACGGATGAGTTCCGCTTGGGAATGCACGACCCGGCGCCGCACGTCAGGACTCCGTTGCATTTGTCCCCGTCATCATGCTGTGTGCAGTCCGAATCCGAGTCGCACTGGCAACTGGACGGCCCCGACGTGCACACGCCACCCGAACACGTATCCCCCGTAGTACACGAGGTTCCGTCCTCACAAGGGTTGCTGTTGAACTGATGCACACAACCGGCCTGGGGGTGACACGAGTCATCGGTGCACAAATTGTCGTCGGAGCAATCCTTCTCTTTGGGTTCGGCGCACTGACCGTTCAGGCATTCATCCCCTTCGGTGCACGGGTCCCCATCGTCACACTCTACCGACGCCAGAATCCCGCTGCCATCATCCTTGCACGAGTTGGCAATCTGGTCGTCGCACCAACGGGCGCCGGCGGTGCATTCCCAGGGAAGGCAGCCGTTGTTCTTGCAGTACTTACCCGACGGGCAATCCTTGCTCTTCAGGCACTGCACACACGCGCCGGTTTCCACGTCGCAAACCTTGCCGAAGGCGTCGCACTGGGCATCCCCCGTGCACTCACCGGAACTCTTGGTGCACCGGTTCGAGACACACTGGTAGCCCGACTGGCAATCCTCGGCTTCAATACACTCCACACACCGACGCGACTGCGGGTCGCACCAGTAGGGAGCACAATCCTCGTGGGAGTTGCATGGAGGTGCCAGAACGTCCGCAAGAACCTCCGAATCCGCCGAGTCCTGCTGGACTGAGTCGCCCAAAGTTCCCTGGGGCCCGGAATCCGAGGAGCAGGCCATCTGGCCCACCACCATCAGGGCCAACGCCCCAATCACCAGATGCAGATTCAGTTGTTGCCTTTGAGTTGTCACCATGCAGGCCTCCATCGGCCTGCCATTCTAGCGTCCGCCCCGGCGCGTTACAACGTAAACGTGCGGGGAACGTGCCATTGCGGGACCTCGGCACTACATCGATGGAATCTGGGATTGGCTATCTGCGAAAGGGATGAGCTTGCGGGGGTTAGACCTCTTCGAAATCGGCGTCGATGACGTTGCCCTTCTTCTCGTCCTTGGGCTTACTCCCTCCCTGGGGTTCCCCGCCGCCGTACCCCTCACCGCCGCCGCCCTCACCACCGGGCCCCTGGCGCGACGCCTGCTGGTACATCATCTCAGCCAAACGATGAGACGCCTGGGTCAGCGCCTCAAACGAGGTCTTGATTCGGCCGGCATCATCCGTCTTGATCGCCTCTTCCGTGTCGGCAATGGCCTTCTCCAGCTTCTCGACTTCTTCGGCGGAGAGCTTCTCTTTGTACTGAGCCAAATTCTTTCGAATCTGATAGATCGTATTATCGGCCTGATTACGTACCTCGGCCAACTCTTTCTTCTTGCGGTCGTCCTCTTCGAAATTCTTGGATTCGTCCATCATCTTCTTGATTTCGGCTTCCGAAAGCCCGCTGGAGGCCTTAATCACAATCTCCTGCTTCTTGCCGGTGGCCCGGTCACGAGCCGAAACCTGCAAAATGCCGTTGGCATCAATGTCAAACGAGACCTCGACCTGGGGAATACCACGAGGCGCCGTAGGAATGCCGTCCAGAATGAACCGCCCCAACGAGCGGTTGTCCCTGGCCATGGCACGTTCGCCCTGCAAGATGTGGACTTCCACGCTGGTCTGATTGTCCGAGGCCGTCGAGAAGGTCTCCGACTTGGTGCACGGGATTGTCGTATTGCGGGTGATAAGGGTCGTCAACACGCCGCCCAAGGTCTCGATGCCCAACGAAAGCGGAGTCACATCCAGAAGCAGGATGTCCTTGATTTCCCCGCCCAGCACAGCACCCTGGACCGCAGCGCCAATGGCCACCACTTCGTCGGGGTTCACACCCTTGTGGGGTTTCTTCCCAAAAAACTCTTCCACCTTGGCCTGAATCAGAGGCATACGGGTGGCGCCGCCAACCAGAATCACTTCGTTGATGTCGGCAGGTCGTTTGCCCGCATCCGACAACGCCCGGCGAACGGGCTCGAAGCTGCGATTCACCAAATCTTCAACCAGTTGTTCCAGCTTGGCCCGGGTCAGTTTGGTAGCCAAATGCTGGGGCACTCCGTTGATGGCCGTCAGGAACGGCAGATTGATCTCCGTTTCCATCATCGAGGAGAGCTCGATCTTGGCCTTCTCGGCCCCTTCCTTCAGCCGCTGCAAGGCCACGCGGTCCTTGGAAATGTCCAGGCCCGTTTCCTGACGGAACGAGTCAATCAGGAACTGCATGATCACCTGGTCCAAATTGTCGCCGCCCAAGTGGGTGTCGCCATTGGTGGAGATCACTTCGACGACGTTGTCGCCCACTTCCAGAATCGAAATATCGAAAGTGCCGCCGCCAAAATCGTAGACGGCGATGACTTCGTTCTTTTTCTTGTCCAGGCCGTACGCCAGCGCTGCGGCCGTGGACTCGTTGATGATGCGCTTGACCTCAAGACCGGCAATACGCCCCGCATCTTTGGTGGCCTGACGCTGAGAGTCGTTGAAGTACGCAGGTACCGTGATGACCGCTTCGGTGACGGGCTCGCCCAGGTAATCTTCTGCGGCCTTCTTCAGCTTGCGAAGCACGTGGGCCGACACTTCCGGCGGGCTGTGGTGTTTGCCACGGATATCCACCTGGGCATCTTCGTTTTCGGCCCGCACCACCCGATAGGGCACCATGCGAAGTTCTTCCGAAATCTCGTCGTACCGCCGGCCCATGAACCGTTTGATCGAGTAGATGGTGTTCTCGGGATTGGTGATGGACTGGCGTTTAGCAACCTGCCCCACCAGGACGTTTCCCTTGTCATCAAAGCCAACCACCGACGGGGTCGTTCGATTCCCTTCCTGGTTCTCGATAACCTTCGGTTCTTTGCCTTCCATCACAGACACACACGAGTTGGTCGTTCCCAGGTCGATTCCGATGATTTTTCCCATGATGAACCCCTATCAAGCTGCCGAACCCCGCACATGGGTTTCGGGCGGTCTTTTACTCCGGCCTAAAGTAATGGGGGGGCGGGGTCTGTCAAGTGACCAGGGTTCGGACATTGACAGCCATTTTGGCCCCGTGCGATACTGAATATCTGTTCAGTATGGAGGAACCCCTTGGCGGATATTCAGCACCTCATTCAGGCTTGGACGCAGTCCCCCGAGCGCGCTGCCCAAATGATGCATACCGTCGTAGTCGGGCGTGCTGCCTCATTTCAGCCGCTTCCTCCGTGGCTTGACCCTCGGTTGGCGCAGGCCGTCACCTCTTCGGGAATCTCTCAGTTGTACAGCCATCAGCGAGAGGCCATGGATTTTGCCCACGCCGGCCGGGACGTCGTGCTGGTCACTCCCACCGCCTCGGGAAAAACCCTGGCCTACAACTTGCCCGTGTTGCAGTCCATCCTGAACGACCGCGACGCCCGAGCCTTCTACCTGTTCCCCACCAAGGCCCTTGCCCAGGACCAATATTCCAGCCTCTACGACCTGATTCAGACCCTGCAGGAGAACATCGCCACCCACACCTTCGATGGCGATACTCCCGCCGACGCCCGGGCGGCCATACGGGAAATGGGCCACATCATCCTGACAAACCCCGATATGCTGCACTCGGCCATCTTGCCGCAGCACCCCCGGTGGGTGAAGGCGTTTTCCAATCTTCGTTATGTGGTCATCGACGAAATGCACACCTACCGGGGTGTTTTTGGCTCGCACATGGCCAACGTCCTGCGACGGCTGCAACGCATCGCACGTTTTCACGGCTCCAACCCCACATTCATCTTCTGCTCTGCAACCATCGCCAACCCCAAAGAACTGGCCGAGGCCCTGGTCGAACGCCCCGTCGAAATCGTCGACCAATCCGGCGCCCCGACGTCCACGCGCCACGTCGTCCTGTACAATCCCCCCGTGGTCAACCGGCAACTCGGGGTGCGGGCCAACTACCTTAAACAAACCCGCAATCTGGCCATGGACCTGATCAACGAGCGCATCTCCACCATTGTGTTCGCATCCTCCCGGCTCAACGTAGAGTTGCTGGTCAAATACCTTCGAGAAGCCCTCAAGAAAGAGGGATTGCCCGAAGACTGGATTCAAGGCTACCGAGGTGGATATCTGCCCAATCGGCGCCGGGAAATCGAACGGGGCCTTAGAGCCGGCCAGATTCGCTGCGTCGTCGCCACCAACGCATTGGAACTTGGCATCGACATCGGTTCTCTTGAAGCCGCACTGGTCGCCGGATACCCGGGAAACCTGGCCAGTCTGGTCCAGCAGTGGGGCCGCGCTGGACGGAAAAGTGGCACATCCCTGGCGATTCTTGTGGGACGTTCTCATCCCGTGGACCAGTACATCCTGGCCCACCCGGCCTATCTGTTTGATACCCCCGTAGAGGAGGCACGAATCGACCCGGACAACCCCTACATTCTGGTGGACCACCTGAAATGTGCCCTCTTCGAATTGCCTATGCATAGGCAAGAGGGCTTCGGAAAACTGCCGCCAGAACGGGTCGCCGCACTGCTTGAACTGCTGACCCACGGACAGACCATCCATCAAGTCAAAGACCGCTTCATGTGGGCCAACGAGGGATTCCCGGCCAGCGCCATCAGCCTGCGCAACATTCCGGGAGAGAACTTCGTCGTCATCGACATGGAGCATGACACCATCCTGGCCGAGGTCGACTTCGTCAGCGCCCACACCATGCTGCACGAGGGCGCCATTCATAACGTCGACGGCATCCAGTACCAGGTGAAACGACTGGACTACAAGGGGCGCAAAGCCTTCGTCCAGCAAGATGCCACCGACTACTACACCGACGCCGAAACCTATACCGAAGTCCGCATCCTGGCCGAGTTGGATCGCCAACAACTCCCCATTGGCCAACTGGCGCACGGCGACGTCAGCGTCATCGAGAAGGTCGTGGGCTTCAAAAAGATCCGCTTCCATACCTCAGAGAACGTGGGATACGGACAAGTCAGCCTGCCGGAACTGCAGATGCACACCATGGCTTCCTGGCTCTCCATCCAGCCCCATGTCTTCCAAGGGCTGCCTTTTGGCAAAGCCGAGTTGGCCGATGGTTTGCTTGGCGCCGTGCGTGTCTTGCATCGGGTAGCCTCGTTTCGCCTGATGTGCAGCGAAGGGGACATCGGATACGCTGTGGGCGACGGCAACGCCGAATGGTACTCGATCACGGGTGAGGGTACCGCTTCCGGGTACACGTATGCCGACTCTCCGGGAGACGAACAAGGCCTCTCGCCGATGATCTTCCTGTTTGACCGACGACCCGGCGGAGTGGGTTTTGGTCCCAGAGTTTACGACCTGTATCTAGAACTGCTGCGGCGCACACACGAACTGATCTCTTCGTGTTCCTGCGAGCGAGGCTGCCCGGCCTGCATCGGCCCGTCCCAGGTGGGGCTGCACGAGAGACACAATGGCAAACTTGTGGCCCTGTCGGTTCTGGAACGCATGGTTAAAGACTCATGAACGATCCTTGGCTGGAGCGAATGAAGCGCCATCTGGCCGTAACGGACGGCGAAGCCGCCAAATTGAGAGATGCGGTGCCCAGCCACGACGCCGACCCTGATTCCGATGCGGTGGCTCTGCCTGGAACGGACATCCAGACGCCCCATGGCCGGGTTCGGGTGGTCCGAAAGGAATACTCCACGGCCTGGCCCTACTCTGCCAGACCCATTGAACAGGTGCTGACCCCTGAAGTCACCGATGGCGCACAATGGCTTCGGGACCCAAGGCTGGCTGGCTTTTCCCGTGATGAGGCCCTGTTCCTGGACGTCGAAGCCACGGGGCTTTTCCAAGACGCAAACAACGTGGCCTTTCTGGTCGGACTGGGCTGGTTTGAATCGAACACCCTGATTCTGGAGCAGCTTTTCCTGGAGTCCCCCGAAGAGGAACCCGCCCTTTTGCAACACCTTCTGATGAGGCTGGATGGCAAGCGCTTTCTGGTTTCCTACAATGGCAAGGCCTATGACAAAACCGTCCTGGAGTCACGTTTTGTCCTGAATCGGCTGATGGATCATCACGCCGCACACCTGCGCCTGGTCCCACATCTGGATCTGTTGCATCTGGGCCGTCGTTTGTACGCCGGGCTGATTCCCAGCCACCGCCTGGGGACCCTGGAGAAAGAACTCCTTCAGTTTGATCGAGGAGACGACGTTTCCGGGGCACTGGTCCCCCAGTACTATTACGAGTGGCTCTTAAGGGGCCGAGTGGACCGAATGGTGGACGTTATTCGCCACAACGAGGTCGACGTGCTGACCCTGGTCCATCTGGCCGACCATCTGTTGTCCAAAGTTCGACCAGGA
>CAYTWV010000145.1:0-6755 GCA_964442235.1 uncultured Myxococcales bacterium
CCTGGCACGCTTGACCTTCACGGGCATCCGTACATCCTTGGACGCTCGTAGCGCCGAGGGTAACCGGTCCCCCTCCATATCCACCAGATCGATGGCGTGAAACTCCAGCCCCACAAAGCCGGGCCCGGAGAGCGTCTTGGCCATGCCCTCCACGATCCTGCCTGGCAACATCGTGATGAACGTTCCCACCACTGGCATGCGCAGCCACGGGGTCGTGGCACAAGGCAGCACCGTTAGTCCCCCGCGCGGGTAAGGGGTGCGAGAACCCAGGAAATGCGACGGGTTCCCCCAAATCGAGTGGCTGCGTTTTCCCCGAACCAGCAGACTGGCCATCACCGCATACTTCAGACCCAGATATGGATAAGAGGGCAGGGGGCTTGAATCATACTCAAACCCACACGCCTCTATGACCCCGTAAGACTCCGCCGTCATGTTGTATCCCGGGGCCCGAAACACCGCCGGACGGCTTCCCACCACGGACTGAACCGCCCGCTGGCACTCTTCCACTTCCAAACGTTTCTGCTCTGCGGAAAGCCGGATGAAGTCGTACCGGTGGTGCATGGTATGGTTGCCCAGAGTATGACCCGATTTGACCAACTGAGTGCTGATGCGGCCCGCAACGTCTTGCTCGTAGTCCTCTCCCACCACAAAAAACGTGGCTGGAATTCCTAACTCGCCAAACAGCTCCTGGAACCGGGAAACCCCCAACTCCCACGTCGCCTTCACCAACTCGGGACGCAGGCTGCCGTCTGCCTGGCCGTAAAGCGCCAGATAACGGTCAAACGAATCGACATCTACGGAGACAAATAGAGCGTTTTCAAGCATGTGCCCACCACCACTAAACCATGGCCAGCCCTGACAGTTCGAGGGGTAGGGTCGTGATACAAGGTCACCGGGTTAAGCCCAGGCCTACCCCTTGATGCGGATGGCCACGAACAGCTTCACCATGTTGCCAAGCACGTTGGGAACCCGCTTGAACAGGTTGATCGACGGCGCCCGCTTTTCCAGAATCTCGATGGGAATCTCCAGAATCCGGTATTCGCTGCGCTCGGCCCGAATCACAAATTCCGAGGCGAACAAATCCTTGTCCACGATGCACGCATGCACCACGGGAATCAGCCTCTCTCGGTGGAACGCCTTCAGGCCGTGGGTATCGGTCCCCTTGAAGCCCAGGAAGACCCGCAACATGCCCGTGATCACCTTGCTGGCAACGTGGCGCATGAAGGGACGTTTATCCTGAGAATCGGCGTGCAACTTCGATCCCACCACCAGGTCCGCCTGGTCAAACACCAGGGCTTCCAGGGCGCGACGATAGAAGCTGACATCCAGAATGTCGATCTCGTCCGAGATGATGAACTTACCGCGGGCGCGTTCGATGCCAAAACGCAAAGCGGCCCCGTAATTCGGCTCGGGAGCGTGGAACGCACGCACATGCGGATACTTGCGCTCTAGTGTCTTCGCCACCTCAAGCGTCTTATCCGTGCTGCCATTCTCACATACCAGGATTTCGTATTGGAAGTCAAACTCCCCCATTCGCTCCACAAGCTCTACAATGCTGCCATAAAGAATCGGCTCTTCGTTGTAGACGGGGATGATAATCGAAACCAACGGGGCGTCGTTCTTCTCATCCGTGGAGATAACACCTTTCTGTTCTTCCTTAGCCATTTATCTTTCTCCCAGCTAAACGCTCAACTATTTCTCGTCCATCTATCAACGCATCTTCCATGGAAGCATAAACCCACTTGCCATATCTTCCAATTGAAAAGATGTCGTTCTTTGCCAAATAGTCCAAACACACAGAACGAGCTTCCTCATATTTGTGATCATAGATCACATAAGAGAACGCCTCGTTGCGTAACCGGCACACGTCCACATTGGACCGATCTACGGGATCGCCCATCTGCGAAATCACATCCAGCGTGGCATCCAGGGCAGCATCGGGATCCAAAGGCACGCCAGAAGCCAGCTCGACATAGATACTGGAGCAGCCGGCGGGGGCCATGGCCGGAATCGCATTGGAATAACACCCCAATCGATACAGCGGCAGTCCGGGCTGCGGCAGGTAAACCCAATGCAACCCCTGCAACGCCGGTCGATTCAACCCCAAGTCAAAATAGCTCAGCGATGTGCACCGCAAAGCTTCCCCGGCCCGCTTTACGGCTTCGGGGGCGTCCACCAGAGCCTCGATCAGGCTCTTGAGAGGCATGGACGTCACCAGCTTCCGGTAAGGTCGCCGATCGCCATTCCCCATCTCCAGCCACCGTTCCCCCGCATGCACCCGAGCCACTCGGTTGCCATATTCCACATTGGGAACCTGCGCCGCCAAGGCCTTGGCAAAGTGGTCAATCCCCCCTTCCGGAGGATACGAGAACGAGGCGTTGTAACCAGCGGCCAGATTCTTGTCCGTGAAACACCCTTCCACGATCCCTTTCAAATCGGGAACGGGCACAAACCGCTGCGTCCAGGCGTGCGAGATCTCGTCGGGCTCGACCCCCCACAACTTCTGGTTATAGGGGAACATGAACTCTTCGGCGATGCCCTGACCAAAGTGGTGCAGCACAAACTCGCCAAACTTGTTCGGCTGTGGAAGCCCTTGCTGCCTGCGGCAATGGGCCTGGATGGCGTCCATCAGGCATCGGATCTTGATGGGATCGGGCAAGTCTCGAAGGTTGCTTTGGAACGGATAGGCCACAAACCGGCCATGGGTGAAGATCATGCTCTTGCGGACCACCGAGGTCATGGGGGTCAACGCCCCAAAAGCCTCCTTGATCCCCGGATCTCGCATATGCAGCCAATGGCCCGTAACGTCGAACTGATATCCCTTCTCACGGTGAGTGATGGCCACACCACCGGGCCCATCGGCCCCCTCCAGAATCTGGACGTCCATGCCTGCCTGACGAGCAAACCACCCCGTCGCCAATCCGGCCAATCCAGCCCCAATCACCAAGGTATCCGAATGACGCACCGCACCCTCCGTTGGCGGGGCATATTAGCGTTCTAAGCCAGCGAAGTCAAAGGTAGGAAGAACACGAAAAGTGTACGGCTACTGCTTCTTGCGGACCTCAACATCATAAACCCGGCCGCCTTCCCGCACGCCCGCTGCTTTCAATCGGAACAGAGAAAGCATCAACTCCGCTACTCGCCCGCTGGAGAGGCGGCATTTAACTCGCTCTTCCCCATCGGACAACACCACACAACACATGCCCAGACGAGGGTGATTCAACCAGTCGCCCGGATGCAGAAGCACTTCTTCTTCGGGCGAAAGACCTTGGTCGCTGTCTTCCCAAGTGGCCGGGAACTGCTGGGTTGTCTCGTCCCGCATCGCCACCGCATCGGCCGACGCCCCCGCAGGGAACATCATCAACCACTGCTGGATGTTGCCGGTGCGTTCACGAGAACGCTTCAACGCCACGTTATCCACCGTCGTCACCAGGAACTCAAACTGCCGCACCGTGGCCGTGGCCAACTGCCCCGCCACTGTCTTGGTACGCCCGCCCTCGGTCTGTGTGGCTTCCACGAACAGGGTCAAATCGGGCTTGTCATTCTCGCCCTTAGAGAGCGATCCCTGAATTGCTGCCGCGACCCACATCCCCTCGTGCTTCTTCGCCAGACCGTAATCCTTCTCTGCCCTGGAGTAGAGAAAAATGCCCGGGTCTTCCAGATAGCCATACCCCGTGATGAACGCAGTCTCGATGCCCCGGTCTTCAAGGACCGCCTTCAGGCTTCGGACCAGTTCGCTTCCCAGGTCAAGACAACCGATAAAGGTACGGCTTCCCTGGACCTGCGCGATAATCATAGAACCTCCCCATTCCACAAGTTAGTGCGGACCCACACGTTTAGAAAAAGGGCTCGATCTTCGTGCCGGAACTCTCGCTCACCAACACAAAGGCTCGATACGACCCATCTTGCTGCACCATAAAAAACAGCTCCCGACCCGACGGCATTCGCAACGGAATCTCCTCGGGCGACGGAGTCATATACGCCGGAGCACGCCCCATCAGGGCCTCTTGCCAGCTTCTCGATACCAACACGCCACCTTGGACCACTCGGCCCCCACAGGTCTCTCGCACGGCCTGCTCTTCGCTTCCGGCCACAGCGACCGCCTGCTGCCTATACTCCGCCGAGAGCAGCATCCAGGCATCCGAACAGCGTTCTCCACCTACCGTGGTCAAAAACTGCTTCAGCACCGATGCCGCCCTGGCCACAGCGCCCGTCTGGCCCTGCTCGTCCAGAATCTGCTGAACCATCTGGTTGTTCTCGCCCAACAACGGCTCGACCGCCACAGGGTCAGAGCACGCCCACGAGCCCAACACTGCGCCCAACACCAAACACCTCCACTGCGCCCCCTGTGCCTTTAACACCCCAGCCCCCAATTGAAATGGCGTTTAATTTCCCTGATAAACCGCTCGAGTCCCGTGGAAGGATCCCTGGAACTCGTTGCCCTGTTCGTTGTTGACCTCGATGTAGCCCCACCACTGGCCGTCCACCAGTGAATCCACGATCAAATCGTCGTCCTCATCCACCAGGCGGCATTTGCCGTGCACTCGCAAACGAGAATCCAAAGCCAGACTGCCAATCAGCCCCTCGATGGGCCCCAGCAGGAAGCTCTCTACACTATTGCAGGTATTCTCGATAATCGAAGAATCGATACCAAGATCGTTAAGCAAACTGCCAACAAATCCATTTGCAATTGCAGCACAATCGATCAGCGAGTAGAGCAGGTCCGTCAGGCTATCGAAATTCGAAATGGCCGGCAACAGCAACTTATTAATCACAAACAAGATAAGCTTGCCGTAATTAACCTCAATTTTGTGAGTATCAATAACCATTCTGTCGTAGTTCGCAATCAACGCCGTGTACTGGCCCGCAATCAGATCCATCGGGAAGTCGGTGTTCCCTAAATCTTCCAAACTGAAGGGGTGCCCACCACACGTGTCATAGTCGGGAGCGTCTTTGTCGCACCCTAGCTTCCAGTAAAGCGTGATTCCAATCCAGGACTGCTGACCCGCCACCGAGTAATCCGAACCCAACTTGGAAATCTTCAGCTTGGACAGAACCTCCAGGTTGGTCACAATTTGGACCAAATCCTGCCCGATCACGAAGAAGTCCTGGATGAAATCCGGCGAGTTGTTCAGCAGCCAGTCGGTCACCAGATTGCCCAGGGCATCCTCGAACAGCCCGAACACGATGTCCGTCACCCACGAACCAATGTACTGGGAGATCAGAGTCTTAATCATGTCAATGATAATTGACCCCGGATCATAGAAGATATCTATGATCATGTTGATGATGTCACCAACCTGGCCCTCGGGGATGGCGTCCGTGAAGTCGAACTTGTTGATGGTATCGAACGTCCCTGCAGGATTCAGGGTCAGGAGATAGAGGTTAAGCGTGACCTCGGTGTTGCCTGCTTCATCGGGAACCAAATGAACCGCATCGATACATCCGGCAGCGGTCAGATGCCCCGTGGGCCCAAGGGCCGTGGCAAACACCTGATAGGTGGGAAGCAGCGACATCTCCTCGAAGGTGGGAGTGGACTGGGTGCTGCTGACCGTCTTTTGGTGAACGATATCGTTCATCCAGGGAGCGATGGCACTAAACTGCATACACGACTTGAAGCCCTGCGTAACCCGCACGTTCACGTCGTGAATCGCCACCTCTCCGCCGTAGTTGAATTTGACCTTCAACGTGCCCGTGGGCATGGCATGAACGTTGATCTCCAGGGTCTCGGAATGGGCCTGCGAGCCCGATAGTTCAATGATATAGGAAACATTGCCGGTGGAACCCGCATTAAAAGTCACCGAGGCGTTGCCCTCGTTGTCGGTGGTTCCCTCGGTCACCATGAAGTGGCCGCACTCGGCGCCCTGCATACAATCCACAGGATTGGTTTCGATGACCTTGTAGGTGACGGCATAAGATTTTGCGGGCTGGCTGGTCAGGTAATCGATGACCTTGACCCTCACGGACAGATGATCCTCTACGGTCAAATCCAATTCCGGATCGTGCAGAGGAATCAGTTGGTACCGAATTCCGGGCAGGAACATGTCCTGGCCCGCATAGTCCTTACCAGGATCGATGCCCCCGTTGTCCGATTCGGCCCTCTCGTCCTCGGTCCACGAAAGCTCACTTTCCCACGTGGTATCCCCATCCGTCTCGTAGTTGACCACCGTGTTGGTGCCGCAGGCAGTGGCACAGATCACCAGCGATGCCCAAATCAGCCCCAAACTCGTCAATTTGCCGGCGGTCCGCAACGTACTCATGGGACACCTCCACAATACTCCGTCGGCGAGTATACCTGGGGTAGGGGGGATGTTCAAGGAATGATGCAGTCTTGACACCGCCGCTTGGGCCGGCAGTGGCAATCCAGTGATGTCAGGATCCCGCACCGGCTTTCGAATCCCCCTCGAACACGGGCACACCTTGCTCCGCCGCCACTTTCGACAAACGGCGGTCGCAAGTGGCCAGACCACACCCCATGCGAATCGCCAGATCCAGGTACGCCGCATCATGCGCCGACAGCCCCGTCATCTGGGCCAGATTGCTCAAACGCTGCAGGTCCGCCTGAGTCGGCGCCGAGGTCTCCAGCGGCAACGCCGTCAATAACCCCGAAATCCACGCCCCCTCTTTCTCCCCCAGACGCCCCCGGCGCCTGGAAGCCGACAGCACCTGCGCTGTCTCGTACAAGAAGAGGCCCGGCACCCGCAGGCTGGTGGCAGGTCGCAACGAACCAAAGAACCGGTCTGCGATTTCGGAAC
>CAYTWV010000145.1:6765-9272 GCA_964442235.1 uncultured Myxococcales bacterium
CCCTCGTCGGGAAGGCACCAGGACATCACAAGCGAGGTATCCACAACCCACCCGTTCATCCCTTTCGCCCCTCCTCAAGCAGCTCTTTCACCGGAACACCGTGCCCCAGTTGTTCTCGAAGCTGCCTGACAACCTCCGAGAGCTCCGACCAAGAGAAACCTTCAGGCTGCGCAACGTACGGGACAAGCCTGGCAGCAGGAACACCTCTTACCTGGATAACGTACTCTTCCCCCTTCTGGACGTTGCGAAGCAGCTCGGAAAGCCGGGTCTTCGCCTCAAAAGAACCAATCACATGCTCGTGTCCGGCCATGCCTGCACCTCCAGTCAACCAGTATAGTCAACCAGTTCACTTGCGTCAACGAGATGCAACGGTTTGTGAGGGGCAGGGCACAGTTCACGCCTGGCGACGTCACAGTGCAGCGACTACCGTGGGTACCATAAGGGCCGGAGTATACTTGGGAAGGTAGGAATCAGTTTCCCGGGAAGGCAGCCCTGGTGCAGTTGAAATCGCCCTTGACGGCGCCCACGGTCTGGTTGTCCATGGTCACTTCGCCAGTCCAGACCCCATCGATAATCCGGTCAACCACCAGGTTATCGTCGTCATCCACAAACGTGGCGCTGCCTTGCAAAAACACCTGAGAGGGTAGGGAGAGTGCGCTGATGGACTGCATGACCGGCCCCAGCATCGTCGACAACGCCCCATTACAGGCGTTTAGCAGATCCTGCTCGCTGATTCCGATGCCATCCAGGATGTTACTAGAGATCGATGCGGCCAGGTCTGGGCAGTTCACAATAGAGTAAAGCATGTCTTCCAGATCGTCATAGGGCGTGACCAGCGGGATCATGATCTCGTTGATGACAAACAGGATCAGCTTGCCGTAATTCAGCTTGATCGAGTGGGGCTGCATCTGAAGCTGGTCAAAGCCCACCAGGCATCCGTTCCACTCGCCGTTGATCAGGTCCAGAGGAAATTCGGTGTTGTTCAGTTGCTCCATGTCGAAGTGGTACACCCCGCATTCGGCGTCGTCCTCGGGGCAACCCCATTTCCAGTACAGGGTGATGCCGAAGAAGGACTCTTTGCCGTTCATGCAACTGGCCGAAAGTTTGGAGATCTTCAGTTCGCCGGTCAGCTCCAGGTTGTTCACGATTTGCAGCACGTCGTTGCCGATGGCCAGGAAATCCTGGATGGGCTGGGGGGCGCTGCTGATAATCCACTGGGTGATGTAATTCCCCAAGGCGTCCTGGAAGAGGCCAAACGCAATGTCCGTAACCCACGCAGGAACCCAGATCTCGATGACCTTCTTGATGCCTTCCAGCAGCGCCGCCCCGGGATTGGTGAAGACCAACTCGATGTAATAGATGATCTGCCCGGCGGTTCCAGGCAGGTTCATGGCCACGTCGCTGAAATCGAAGTGGTTGACCATGTCGTAGGTGCCCGCCGGAATCAGAACCACCGTCGAGACCTTCAGCGTCACCTTGGTCTCGCCGGCCACTTCGACGGGAGCCACCTTCACGTTGTCCAGGCACCCGTAAACCACCAGGTGATCGTCGGGTTCGGTACCCCGCCAGCCCAGCATCGTAACCCAATAGGTCTCTTCGGGATCCAGACCCTCGAACAGGGGTGTTGCACCCACGCCCGTGACGGTCTTGCTGAACTCCTCGGGCCAGGGATTAATCGGAGAGAACTGCGAGCACTGCCTGTAGCCCGTGCCCACCATGACCTTGATTTTGTTCGGAACGGCGACCAGGTCCACAGGATTGGAGGGGTCAAATACGATCTTCAGGTCCCCGGTGGGCCTGGGAGTCACATTCACCGACAACACAACCGGGGCCGCATCGGTGCCAGAAACCTTAAGGGTATAGGTAATCGATTCCGTCTTGCCGGAGAGCAGAGTCACCGCGGCAATGCCCGAAGAACTGGTCGCCACTTCGCTGGCCGTCAGCGCCGCACACTGAGGATTGGCAGCGGTGCACTCCGGCTCCGAAGCGGCCACTTGAAACAGGACCGGATAACTTGGGGCGTGTTCGTCGGTGCGGTGGTTGATCACCATGACGGAGATCGCCAACGGATCGCCCGCACGAACGTCCATCTTCCCGTCCACAAACCCCAGAGGGATAATCTCATATCCCCAGCCATCGGGGGGAGTTTCAGGAAGGTTCAGGTCGATCTTGGAGTGGGTATCGGGCAACGTTGGCAGATCGGGTTCCTCGGAGGAATCCTTGCCGGTCTGGTCCTCGGGATCCACCCAGTTGACCGATGTGGTGCTGCCACACGCCCATACAAACACAACCACCAAAGGCAGAAATCGGTTCCAACGTAGCATGGTTTTACCTCGTATCGACGCAACGCACTATAACCCGGTCTGCGCCCCAGTGCAATGGGCCGGGAAACGGAGGGTGGTTCGGTGACGTGCCAATTCCCTTCGGGGTTGGGGCTTGGGGAAGGGGCAGCCGCCACTTCCCCATTGGCAATCCCACGGCGTAGCCACCGGAGAGAGCGAAAAGGA
>CAYTWV010000146.1:0-9270 GCA_964442235.1 uncultured Myxococcales bacterium
TCAGTGCCACGACCGTAAGGGAGTGGGTAACAGCACGCCGTGGCATGAACGCGCCCACTCCCTTACGGTCGTGGCACAGACACACCGAACCTTAGACACGTCCGACAGGTCCGCCCCGTCCGACCGGTCCTGGCGCGAAGCCGAACGCTTGCTACCGCAAACTGCCTTGAAAAGGTTGCCTCAGGGCCTCATCGCGACTACATTGCCGGGGCGGAGGTCGCAATGTCCTTTCTGTATTTTTTGCTGTTGCTTGGTGCTCTAATCTTTTTTCATGAACTGGGACACTTCATCGTTGCCAAGTTGAGCGACGTGAAGGTGGACGTCTTTTCCATCGGTTTTGGGCCGGCGCTGCTCAAGAAACGGTGGGGCGACAAGAAGTAAAAGATTTCGGCCATTCCCCTGGGCGGCTACGTCAAGATGCTGGGTGAGGATCCGGAGATGGATGCCCTGCAAACCGACTGGAGCAAAAAGCCCGGGGATGCGGCGGCAGCGGGCGCTGCGACTGCCAAAACGGATGGAAAACCTGCGCCGGAAGCTGGTGCGGAGGCTGGTGGCGTGCCCACTGCGGCGCAAAGCGATGCTGCCGGGACTGGAAAGGCGGCGGCGGAAGCTGCACCCGTGGAAGGCCCGGCGAAGTTTCGTCCCGGGCACCCTGATTGGGGTCGGGCGCTGAATCAGAAGCCCCTGTGGAAGCGGTCGGCCATTGTGGTAGCGGGCCCCGTGTTCAACATGATCCTGCCCTTCTTCCTGTTCTTTTTCATGTTCTTGGGCGACTCGCAACTGCTGCCTGCCATGGTGGGGTCGGTACAAAAGGACGGTCCGGGCTGGAAAGGCGGCATGCGTGCCGGCGACGAAGTAGTCAAGATCGATGGTCAGGATGTCCAGTACTGGTGGCAGTTCCAGGCGGCGGTTGACTCGGGTGCGGGTCGTGAAATGACCTTCACCGTGAAACGAGGCGACGAAGTCCTGGATGTGGTAGCGACTCCCGAGCCCGAAGAAGTAATGAAGCTGAAGCAGGTGGGGTTGACCGAGACGCAAGGCCGCGTTCGAGTCGCTCCCTACTTCACGCAGCCCTATGTATGGGTTCGTCCGGGTTCCGTGGCCGAGGCAGCGGGGCTGAAGAACTGGGATCGAGTGGTCGAAGTGGATGGCAAGCCGGTGCTGGCGTGGTTTGAGCTGGAACGTCGCCTGGTGCGTTCGGATGCCGTGTCGTTGAAGGTATTGCGTGCCAAACCGTTGGCCGATGCCGGGTTGGCGTCGCTGTTGTCGGTTGGCCAGGAGAATCTGGTGGTTCTGCCCCAAGGGGAAGACCGAGGTGTGGAGTCTGCCGAGATGGCCGTCTGGTCCGTTCAAGAGGGTTCCGCTGCCCACGAATTGGGGCTTCGAAGCGGGGATATGATCCTGAGTTTGGATGGCAAAGAGTTTCTGTTCTTCGACTTGATGATGCACTACCTGGCCGAGAAGGTTGGGGAATCGCACACGCTGAGTTGGGTGAATGCGGAAGGGGTGCAGACGGCGGAGTTTTCGCTGACGGCGACCAAGGCCAAGGGCGAATTCAACGAAGACAAGCAGGTGGTGGTTTTTGGGGTGGCGAACCAGTCCGGGGCCGATGCACCGGCCATGGTTCCCAACGAAAGCCGCCTTTCGTATGCACTGAACCAGACCTGGGACAAGAGCGCCGAGGCCTTTACGGTCACCGTCGCCAGTATTTACGGGTTGTTTGCGGGTCGAGTCCCCGTGAAAGATTTGGGCGGTCCGATTCTGATTTACGACATGGCTGCGAAAACCAAGGACTATGGCTGGGACTATTTTGCCAACGTGATGGCCTGGCTTTCGATCAGCTTGGGGGTAGTTAATCTGCTGCCCATTCCGATGATGGATGGCGGGCACCTGATGTTCTTCGCCATCGAGGCTGTGATCCGGCGGCCGGTTCCCATGCGGATTCGCGAAATTGCGTCCTATGTTGGGCTGGCGTTTATTGCGTTGCTGATGGTCACCGTTTTCTTCAACGATATCGTCCGCAAGTGGGGACTGTTTGAAGGGTGGTTCTAGGCATGGGACTTCGAGGGACAAAACGCAAAGAGAAGTACCAGGGGGTTCCTGGCGAGGGTCAAGGTCCGCTGCTTCTGGCGGTGGATACGTCGTCGGAGATGCTGAACGTTGCACTACGCCGAGGGGAGATGCTGCTGGGCCGATTTGAGTCGGTTCAGGCGCACACTCACGCCAGGTTTGTGTTGTCGGCAGTGGGTGCCGTGATGGAAGCCTCCAGGTTGGAGTTGAAGGACGTGGACGTGTTCGGCCTGTGTGTGGGGCCGGGGTCGTTTACGGGTCTTCGAGTGGGCATGGCGGCGGTCAAGGGCATTTGCGCCGGTTTGGGCGGCAAGCCCAGCGTGGGCGTAAGTTCCGTAGAGGTCTTGGCCCAACAGTCGCCCTGGACCGAGGGAACCGTCGTGACGGCCATCGATGCCAAACGTGGCGAGGTCTACTTTTCGGTTTTCACCAAGAGTCCCGAGGGTCTTGTCGAGACGGTAGCCCCGTTTGCGTCGAGTCCGGAAGAGGGGATGCGACAACTGCTGGCCAAGTTCGAGGGGCCCTTGAAGGTAGTTGGAACGGCCTGCCTGGTTTACGCTCCGTTGTTTACGGAGTTGGGACAGGGCCGAGTGGAGTGTGCTTCGGCGGAGCACCATATGCTTTCAGGTGCTGCGTTGGCTCAGTGCTGCATGCGGAAGTTCCAGGCTGGGCAGACGGTGCCCGCAGGGCAGTTAGAGCCGCAATATGCTCGAGAGCCCAATATCGGTTAGCTTGGTAGCTCAGGCGAAGAATCGGTTCACCATGGCCCCGTCGGGGTTCGGATTTCCAGGAGAGTCTTATGGAACACCTTTCACGAAGCGAGTTGGTTCTTCTGGTTCAGCGAGTCTTTAATCCGGGCGACAAAGAGGCCGGACTGGCGATTATCACTGACGTTCCTCGTGATTCCGGTAAAGACCGGTCGGATTGGGTGGAACGTCGACAAATGGCAGGATCCTGGGCGTTGGAATTGCAGGCGGCCCAGCAGGAACTTGGTTTCCCGGTGCATCTGTACGCCTATGCGGACGTGGGCCACGGCAATGCCGATTTGCCCTGCGAGGGTGTGCTGATTACCGATGGCCGGGTACCCGATTTGGCATCGGGGCTGAGCGGTCGTGAAGGAACCCCGTTCACGCAGATATTTGCCTCCCATTCGATGTTTCTGGCACCCACAGAGTACTCGACTACGGCTCCGCTGAAGATGGCCGCCAGGCAGTATCCTTTCCGGGGGGCGACCATGCCCGGATTTAATGCGGCGATGTTGCCGGCCTTGAAGCTGGACTATGGCGTCATTGGGCGTCGGGTGAAGGTGCTTGCGGAGTTGATGAATCGGGCCACGGGAGCCGATCTTCAGATGGAAGTGGCCGGTGCCAGATATGAGTTGCATCTGGACCTGCGGTATCGGCCCGGTCATGCGTCGGGCGGACTGCAGCACAAATTGGGCGAAGTGGGCAATCTGCCTTCGGGCGAGGCCTATGTGACTCCATACGAAGGGGAGCGTGACGGTGACCCGAGCCTGACGGCGGGTACACTTCCCGTGCAGTTTGGTGACGGGATGGTCCTCTATCGAATCCAAGGCAACAAAGCTGTTGAAGTAATGGGTGACAATGCCGCAGCCCGACGAGAGCGTGACCTGGTAGCAAAGGAGCCGGCCTACGCCAATATCGCCGAATTGGGATTGGGGGTGCTGTCCGATTTTGGCGTGCAGCCCATCGGCGAACTTTTGCTGGACGAAAAGCTGGGGCTTCACATCGCCTTTGGCCGTTCGGACCACTTTGGTGGCGTGGTGGGGCCTGCCCAATTCAGTTCGCCGGCAGCGGTGGTGCACATCGACAGGGTCTATCTTCCGTCGACTCAGCCCGATGTGACGGTTCGCCACCTGACCTTTACGCTGGAGTCCGAAACCGTGCAGGTTCTGGACGGGTATAACTATGTTCTGGACCCCACGCGGTGGGGATGGTAAACGGCGCGAATATGGTTTGGGGGTCGCCGTGCGGCCCCGGTGTTCTGGAACGCCCTCCTCTCTAGAGGTCCCATGAAAACGAACGTCTCTCGCATTGTGGGTCGATTGATTCTGTCCATCTGTCTACTGATGGGGTTCGGGGCTGCGAATCGGGTCCTGGCACAGGCCACCGAGTCTGCGCAGTTGCCCATTGTGGGAGGAGAAAACGAGCTGGGATACCCGGCGGTTGGGGCGTTGGGCGCCATGCAGGTGGGCTTGGGGTTTGCGGGTCCTTTCTGTTCCTCCACCTTGATTGCGCCTCAGTGGGTTCTGACCGCAGCGCATTGCATTACCGCCAAACCCGATGACGGATTTTTCCCAACGGCTCTGACGACCGTGTGGGTCCAGGGCAACGATGCGAGGCCTCTGGCGGCGGGCGTTGGGCCCATGGAAGGCATTGCCTGGCCTGTGGAC
This sequence comes from uncultured Myxococcales bacterium, assembly GCA_964442235.1. Classification (GTDB taxonomy): domain Bacteria; phylum Myxococcota_A; class UBA9042; order CAIXZC01; family CAIXZC01; genus CAYTWV01. The sequence goes on from CAYTWV010000146.1 coordinate 4,484, forward strand.
AAGTTGATTCCTCATCCCAAGTACAATTCGTACACCACGGAAAACGATATCGCCCTGGTCCACCTGGCCAAACCCGTGGAGGGTGTGGAACCCATGAGCATCCAGGCGGAAGATCTGGTCGCCAGCGTGATTAAGGGCGTCCCGATTCTGTATGTCGGGTTTGGGGTTACGGACGGGATTAATCAGCAGGGTGCGGGCGTCAAGCGGTCGGCCCACGTTCCGCTGAAGAGCCTGGCCGACAAGTCGTACATGAGCCAGGGAGCCGAGACGGGGGTCTGTTTTGGCGATTCGGGTGGTCCCGGGTTGTGGGAGAAGCAGGACGGATCCTTGTCGATCATCGGTGTGAATTCCACGGTGTTCAACATGTACTCTCAGGACCCCTGCGACGGGAATTCGATTCAGACCCGCGTGGACATGTACGCCGCCTGGGTCAACAACAACGTGGCGTCGGGCAATCCTTCGTGCCAGAAAGACCCTGCCATGTGCCACTGCCCCGAGGCCTGTGGCGCCGATGGCGTGTGTGATAACTCGAAATGCGAGTGGTACAACTGCGCTCGAATGTGGAAGTGTTTCCAGGCGTGTGCGTCCGACGACGCCGATTGCAAGCAGCAGTGTTATTACCGAGGCACCCAGGAAGCCCGGGACCGCCTGCATCCCATGGCCTGGTGCAAGGTGACGATGTGCGCCACCAAAGAGGGCGAGCAGGTGGACGTGTGCCTGCTGAATAGCTGCACGGACAAGGCGAAGGCCTGTATTCCCTCTTCGGTGGGTGTGGGCGACTGTGGGACCGTTGGAAAGTGTATGCAGCAGTGTGACTCGTCCGATGAAGATTGTCAGCTTGCCTGTTATGCCAGCGGGTCTTTGGAAGGCCGTAAGCAGTACGACGAGTTGTGGGATTGCGCCAACCAGAACTGCGCCGAGCGGCCGCTCTATTCGACCCTGGATTCCTGCGTCTGGGACAAGTGCAAGGTCCTAATGAACTCGTGTTTCCCCTCCATGGAGTGTTCGCTGGTAACGGGCGGTTGCCCCGCTGGCACGGCCTGTGGTGTCACGCCGACGGGCCGGTTTGACTGCTTCCCGACGTTGGGGCTGGGAGAAAGTGAAGCGTGTGAAGAGGACGGGCTGGCCCTTCCTTGCGACGATGGTTTGGCGTGTGTCAGCACGGGCCCCATAACTGGCGCTTCAGATAGCGTGGGTATGCCTTTGCCCGAACACTATTGCGTCAAGACCTGCGCCCAAGATGGCCAGTGTGGCAAGGGGTGGCGCTGCCAAAAGGATGTCTTCCCCGAATTGGGCGAGTTGGGCAGTTGTTTTGTTGTGGACGACGATGAAGACGGCGTGCCGCTTGCCGAAGACTGCAACGATGCGGACCCGCTGATTCCCGGTTCAACGGAAGTGTGTGGTGACGAATTGGACAACAATTGTGACGGGACCGTGGACGAAGGTTGCGAGGTCGTGGAGCCTGACCCCGAGCCGGGCGATTCGGGCGGTGGCTGTGCTGTGACCGGTGTGCCGGCAGGCCTGGGCAGCGGTCTTCTTCTGTTGTTGGCCCTGGCGGCCCTGGTTTTGGGAAGTCGCAAGTCTCGTTAACGAGTCCCCCCCTCTTTCGCCCCGCCTGACCCGCCCTACCGCCGATTATCTCTGCATGTCTCGTGCGCCTTGCCTTTGGTTTGCCGCAGTGGTACACCCTCTTGGTTTCGATGAGGTGGTGTGGTGCGGATCATCGCTGGAAGATATCGGGGTTTGACGCTGAAGGCGGTGTCCGGAATGGCCACTCGGCCGACTCAGGACCGGGTTCGTGAGGCGCTTTTTTCCATTTTGGGCGACTTCGTGGATGGTGCACGGGTATTGGACCTGTTCGCTGGAACGGGTGCGCTGGGGCTGGAAGCCATGAGTCGGGGTGCCGAGCACGCCACGTTTGTGGAAATGTCCAAGAACGCACTGACCGTGCTGACGGCCAACATCGCAATTACCCGTTGTCAACACACGACCGTATTGCCGATCCCCGTGGATCGAGCCATTCGGAAGTTGGCAGCGGACAAGGCCCAATTCGATCTGATCTTCCTGGATCCGCCCTATGGCCGGAATCTGGCGCATACGACGGTGGCCGCCTTGGTGGCATCCGGGATCTTGGATCCCCAGGCCCGCATCGTGGCAGAACACGAGACACGAGGCGAAATGCCGCCGGAGTTGGCCAACTGGTTCCGAACCGACTCTCGCAAATATGGGGACTCGTCCCTCTCGATTTACGCTCGAATCAACGACGACCTATAGGTGTTCCATGTCGCTGGCCGTTTATGCAGGCTCGTTTGATCCCATCACCAATGGGCACATGGACATCATCCGCCGCACCCTGAACGTTTTTGACCGGGTCATCGTGGCCGTGGCCATCAACGAGTCCAAGACTCCGCTGTTCTCGACGGAAGAGCGACTGGACCTGCTGACGGTCATATTTAAGGATGAGCCCCGTGTGAAGATTGAGTCCTTTTCGGGGCTTCTGGTGGATTTTGCCCGCTTTACGGGGTCTAGAACGTTGGTCCGAGGCCTGCGAGCCGTATCGGACTTTGAATACGAATTTCAAATGGCTCAAATGAATCAGAAGCTGTATCCAGAAGTGGAAACACTGTTTTTGATGACGGGTCAACAGTATTTTTATGTAAGCTCGCGAGTGGTCAAAGAGGTTGCACGTTTTGGAGGCGATGTGCATGATCTTGTGCCCGAGCCCGTGAGCAAGTCGCTGGCGCAGAAGTTCGGAGGAACTCGATGAAATTTGCGGACCGTATTGGAAGAATCTCCCCATCCATTACACTTGGACTGAACGCTCGGACGCTGGAACTGCGACAGGCGGGGAGGGACATTGTTTCGCTGGGGGTGGGTGAGCCCGACATCGATACTCCCGAGGTGATTTGTGAGGCGGGTATCGCCGCAATTCGCCAGCGTGAGTGCCGCTACACGGCCACGGCGGGCACGCCGGAGATCCGCAAGGCCATTGTTCACTACATCAAGCAGGTCTACGGCCTGGATTACGATGTTTGCGAAGTCATGGCCAGCAACGGCGCCAAGCAGGTTTTATACAATTCGGTTCTGGCCACGGTGGACAAGGGCGATGATTTCCTGATTCCCTCGCCGTATTGGACCTCGTACCCCGAGATGGTGTATCTGGCCGGGGCCAACCCCATCATCATTCCGACGTTGGCCAAGGATCAGTTCAAGCTGACCCCACAAGCCTTGGAAGCGGCCATCACGCCTGCGTCCCGGGCGATTCTGTTCAATTCGCCGTCGAACCCCACGGGTGTGGCGTACACTCGCAACGACCTGGGTGCGCTGGCCGAGGTGCTGCGAAACAAGGATATCTGGATTCTTTCCGACGATATCTACAACGTTTTGCTGTTTGATGGACATCGGTTCAGTTGTTTTGCCGACTTCCCCGAACTGAGGGACCGTACCATCCTGATCAATGGCGTCTCCAAGGCATTCTTCATGACTGGCTGGCGTATCGGTTTTGCGGCCTCGTCCAAGTCGTGCATTGCTTCCATGACGAAGATTCAGGACCATTCGACGTCGTGCCCTAACGCCATCTCCCAGAAAGCAGCGGCAGCCGCCATGAATATCGGCCCGGGACTGACGGCCGACTGGATTGCTTCTTTGGAAGCCCGCCGAGACCTTATGGTGGAACTGGTGCGCCAGATCCCCGGCGTGTCCGTGACCCCTCCGGGTGGTGCGTTCTATCTGTGGGTGGACCTGAGCGCCTATCTGAACAAGGGTGCGGGCAGCAGCACGTTGGAACTGTCCGAGAAACTTCTGATCGAAGGCGGCGTGGCCGTTGTTCCCGGCGAGGCTTTTGGTGAGAAGGGATACGTCCGGCTTAGCTTCGCCTGCTCCAACGAGCAGATTCGGGAAGGTGTTGGGCGTATGGCCAAGTTCCTGGCGGGCCTTGGCTAGTGACAATCGGCATCTTGGGCCCTGGTGTGTCTGTGCCACGACCGTGAGGGGCCGTCGAAAAAGTCCAGGGGTTGGGGGGACGGAGTGTACTAATCAGTGCCACGACCGTCAGGGAGTGGGCAACAGCACGTCCACAATAACTGATAAATCTGCATATAAAGCGCACACTAGGGTTCGCAGGCCCGACAATTTCGACAGCCCCGTGAGGGAGTGGGCCAGGTCCTAATGCGAACGTTGAAAACCTCAGCACCGATCGCCGAAATACGCCCAGCGGGTGTGTGTCTGTCGCTTATTGTTGGCTTGTCTTTGCCCACTCCCTGACGGTCGTGGCACTGATTAGTACACTTCGTGGTCCCCATGGCTGGGCTTTATCCGCGGCCCTTCACGGTCGCGCTCGACGACCAGAACACGGCCGTTAACAAATAGCGCAATCGAAGAACCCGTATTTTTCCACGTTTCGGCTCCCAATCCCGATACAGCACTTGTCCCTATTGAACTGCGGAGGCGGGGATGTGGGCCGAACTCCTAAGTCCGTTCTTTCCCAGTCGTTGCCCGGCTTGCGGGAAACTGGTCGAAGTGCTGGGGTTTTGTCCAGTGTGCGAGGAGTGGGCCGAGGCCGATGGCCAGTGGGTTGTAATAGGCGGGGTTCAGATTCAGGCCGCATACCAATACGAGGGGGCGGTGCGGGATTGCATCGTTCGGTTCAAGAATGCGGGATGTGTGCAGGCTGGCCGAGCGCTTGCCAGGCTGGCGTTATCGGTCTGGGACGAGTTCCAGGAGTGGGTGCCCGATGTGGTGGTTTCCGTGGGCAGTCACCCGGCTCGCATCAAAAAGCGAGGCGTGAA
>CAYTWV010000147.1:0-267 GCA_964442235.1 uncultured Myxococcales bacterium
CTTCTTTGACGCCATCCAGCAGATGATGGGGGGCGGCATGAGCGTCTTTGGCGGTTTGGGCTCTTTGGGCGTCCTTCCGAAGTACGAGGACTTGGAAGCCAGTGCGACGTTGGGCACTCACATCATCAATTCCGAACTGGTGGGCGGCCGTACTCTGGCTGAGGTGCTGGACATCGTGGGGCAGGCCTTTTTCTCTACGGATGCCTCCCCTTTCATGATGGAAGTGGCCGAAAGTGGGGCCTGGCCCAAGTATCCGGACGACGGGCA
>CAYTWV010000147.1:277-8918 GCA_964442235.1 uncultured Myxococcales bacterium
AGTTTGGGGCCAGCGACAGCCCGGTGTTAATGATGAACGGGTCGCTTGACCCGCAGACGACCATGGCCATGGCAAAACCCTCGGGCGATTATTACGTGGGAGCGAACCAGACCTTCGTGGAGGTTCCCTATTCTCCCCACGGCGTGATCTTCTCGTCCTTGAGCACTGTAGCCGAGGAGGAGTACATGTCCGGGTCCCCCGACTACCTGACTCACACCTGCGGCTTCATGATGATGGAAGGATTCATTATTGACCCGAGCCAGCCCATCGACACCAGTTGCCTCCAGGCGCTGGCTCCGTTGGACTTTGGACCGGACAACTACATGGAGATGGCGTTGTCGATGTATCTGTTTGACACGAGTGACATGTTTGACGGGCAGGCCGGAGATACGGCGTTTGCCACCCCCCTACCCCGCCCCATTCAGCCCATTCGACCGCTGAGTCCTCGTCGCTAGACAGCGACTCTTCGCCGCTAGAAAAAGACCACCAGAATGCCGTGCAGGGTAGCGACGGTCAGGGCCACGTAACCAATGGCTTTGTGAGTCTTCATTCGCTTGATGCCCATCTTCTTGGGCAGGACATACCAGGTCAGGATGGTGCAGAGGATGAGGCCCCAGGAGGCAAAACCGAGCACTTCCACCATGAAGTGTTTGGTGAAGAAGCCATCCTCTTTCTCGACCTTGGTCTCGACGGCCTTCTCCAGGTCCTTGGGGGTCTCCAGTTGTTTCACTTCGGCCGCCTTCATCTCTTTGACGGGCGCCTTCTCCATGGCCTTGTCGTCCAGCTCGAACTCGTCGGCCAGTGCAATGGTGGTGGGAATCGCCAGGGCCAGAAGCAGAAACAACGTAACGGAATTGCGCATGGGAACCTCCTGTCTACGCCACAAAGGCGTGTTTAGCGTGCGAAAGGTGCGTGGGTTCGGTTAGTCGCCAAACTGCCGCACGATGCAGAATCCCAGGATGAGATCATCAAGCGCCCGGTCGGCGCCGGCGGGCAGTGCATCGTCGGTGATGAGTTGGGTGTTGCTTAGCAGAAGCGAAAAGGCGTGGCGATATGTAATGAAAGTCACGCCCGCGGTCAAGCTGGCGTGTCCCGCATCAAATCCCGCCACTGGAAAGGCCATTTCCGTGGAGACCTGCAGCCAGGGGGTCCAGGGGGGATTCCAGGCGATGTGGCCCCCAACGGCAGCCGACCAGGCCGTATCCATGTTGGACTTGGTCAGGGAACTGGAATCGCTGGAGTAGAGTCCGACGATCGAGAATTCTATGCCGTAGGGGAGAGTGTGTCCCAGGACCAGGTGGGCATTTCCGGCCACAGCGTCTTCGATTTTGACTTGGGCGAAATGAGACAAGGAGCTTCCCACCACCAATGAAACGAAGTGTTTGGACTGCTCCAGGGCCCGGACTCGGACACCGTAAAGATAGGTGTCGAAAAGTTCGGATGTCTGGTTCTGGCGCAGGACGTAAAGCTCCAGAAAATCCGTGGGTACGGCACGAATACTTAAGTCAATCTTGAAGCCGCCCCGGTCGAAGCCCAGACCGTCCCACAGGGGATTTTCGATCATGGCCTGTCTGGGTCTGTGGTCGACCAGGAACTGAGCGGATGGCGCTTTGGGAAGCAGATATCCGGGCAGCATCAGGCCCCTGGCCAAGGTTGGCAGGGGCAGTGGGGGTTCTACGTTTTTTACGGTGGTATCCTGGACCTTCACGTCGCCCAGATCCTCCAACTCGAGGTCCAGGTCGTCCTGGGCCCGGGCAGCGCCGGGGCAAGAGAGCCAGAGGGTCAAGGACAAGACGGCCAGGCAAGGCAAGGTGTATCGCTTCATCGGGTTGCCTCCGCATCGGCGGGTTTGCCCTCGGGGACACCCGAGTCAATCCAGGACTGGAACAGCGCCTTGCCATCAGGCGAGAGCGGTGCTGCGGGGGGCATGCCTCCGTCCTGCACCCAGGCGTTGCCCGAAGAGGCGTATTTCACGGCGTCCATGTAGGTGTCATAGTCGACTCCACGGGGTGCGCCCTGTCTGGCCAGTCCCCCCACGGTGGAGGCGTGGCATTCCATACAATGCAGTTCCAGCGTGGGTCGAAGGGCCCAGTAGGTTGTTTTGCCGGTAATGGGAACATCGCTGCCGGTGTTCAGGTCTTGGCCCGCCACGTCGTTGTCCGGCGAGACGGTTCCGAATTCGGGCATTCCTGCGTCAATCCAGGCATGGTAGAGGGCCTTTTCCTGAATGGGCATGGGTGAGCCAGGGGGCATCCCGCCGCCTTGGACCCAGGCGTGGCCTGAGGGGCCATGAGTTTTGGCCTTGGCGTACGTGTCATAATCCACTCCCACCGGAGCGCCCTCTCGAGCCGCACCCTGCACCGCCGACGAATGGCATTTGAAGCAACGGTTTTCCAGAACGGGCCGAAGCAGTTGATAGCTGATTCCCCCGGACGCCGAGTCTCCAAGGGAGGCGAAGTCCTGGAAACCAGCCAGGTCGTACTCCTGGACGGGATCGATTTTCTCCCCGCAGGCGGCCAAAAACGCAAAAACAAGCAGCGATCCTCTTGACGGGAGCATAGCGCCCTCCTTATCGTGTCGAACGCGCTACAACTACTGTGCGCGATGGGGGTTGTCTATGAAAAGTATCGGTCACGACGGTTCCAGGCGGAAGTTTATGGTAACGGTAGCTGCGTCTGCGGCTGGCCTTGCCCTGTCCCCCAAGCTTGATGCCTTTGCGGCTGACGGCGAATGGCGGTTTGTGGGGGTTCCTCTGGAGTCCTTGGAGAAAATCAAGGTGGTGGGAGCCGGCATGGCCATTGAAGCCGACGGGACTCCGTTGATTCTGATTCGTACGGCCGAGGACAAGATTGCGGCGTTTTCGCCCATGTGCCCTCACGAGAAATGTGCGGTTTCGTATGTTTCGGTGGGCAAGGGTTTCAAGTGCGGGTGCCACGAGTCTTTCTTTGATGATGCGGGCAAGCCGCTGTCAGGGCCTGCCAAGGACCCGCTGACCCGTTATGCCACGGGCATCAAAGAGGGGAAACTTGTGGTGAGATTGCCTGCGAAATAGTTGGCGTTTCGGCTCTAATCAAGCAACTACAGTGTGTGTTTGAATTCCATCATCTGGACTTCGATGCCTTCGATGGTCTTGAGTTTGGTGGAGAGTTCGTAGCAGCGTTCGCGGTCGCCGTAGAGTTCCAGCATGACCACGCCCGAGGGGGAGCAGAAGTCGGGACCGACGTCATGCAGGCCGATGCGGGTCTTGATGTGGCAGCCATACTCCGAAAAGAGCTTCTGAACTTCGGTGGCTTTGACCAGACGGTCGGTGACATGAACACCAAGAATCAGGTGACTGGCTTGCATAGGGATCCTCCGTTAAGGGGTGACATAGCACACGTTTGACTTGGGCCCCGGATGGGGATTGGGGTCGTAGCCAGGGTGCACCGAAGTGCACCCCGGGATCAACGAAATTATGCGATGTACTTGCCGCGGGGAGTGTAGTGCGTGTGGAGCAGGTGGTGGCTGACGTGTCCGCAGGGACCGCCATGCAGGAACTCTTCATAGAGTTTCCAAACGGCGGGGTTCTCGTGGGACTTGCGGATGGCATAGGCCATATCTTCAGCATAGATGGCCTTGGTTCTGGCCTTACGGATTTCCATGCTGGTGGGGATAGGCTGGCCGCCGCCGCCGATGCAACCACCGGGGCAAGCCATGAATTCAATGAAGTGGCATTCGGCCATTTTGCCGCCGGCGCGGATGTTATCCAGGACGCGCTTGGCATTGGCCGTGCCGTGGGCGATGGCGACCTTGACGGTAGCGCCATTGAGCCATTCCCAATCTTTGAACAGGCCCTTCAGGACGGCAGGCACCTCGGTCACGGACGGAATCTTGACTTCGGCGTACTTGACGCCTTCCATGCCGCGGACGGGGATGATGTTGGCGTCGCTGAAGATCTTTTCGACCTTGATGCCGGTGACCAGTTCGATGACGGTACGCAGAGCGGCTTCCATCACGCCGCCGGTAGCGCCGAAGATGACGCCGGAGCCCGTGGCGGTTCCAAAGGGATCATCGAAGTCGGATTTCTCCATGGCAGGCAGGTCGATGCCGGCTTCTTTGATCATCTTGGCCATTTCACGGCTGGTCAGACCAAAGTCCACGTCTTTGAAGCCGCTGTCGGTCATTTCGGGCCGATTGCACTCGAACTTCTTGGCCGAGCAGGGCATCAGGGCGACGCTGACGATGTTCTTGGGGTCGATGTTGTTCTTCTGGGCCCAATAGGTCTTGATGAGGGCGCCGAACATCTGCTGCGGCGACTTGGCCGAAGAGAGGTGGCCCAACATATCGGGATAGAAGTGTTCAATGAACTTGACCCAACCCGGCGAGCACGAGGTGAACTGGGGAACTTTCGCCGAAGCGTCTTTTTCCACCAGGGCCTTGTGAAGGCGGATGAGCAGTTCGGTACCTTCCTCAAGGATGGTGAGGTCGGCGGTGAAGTTGGTATCAAAGACCTTGTCGAAGCCACAACGACGCAGGGCGGTGTTGAGTTCGAAGGTCATGGGGGTGCCGGCGGGCTGGCCGAAGCACTCGGCGATGGCAGCGCGGGGGCTGGGTGCCGTCTGCATGATCACGACCTTGGTGGGGTCGTCGATGGCGGCCCACACGTCGTCGGTGGGGTCGTTGGCTTGCAGGGCGCCGGTGGGGCAACGGTTGATGCACTGTCCGCAGTTGATGCAGACGACATCGGCCATGGGCTTGTCCATGAAGGTTTCAATCTTGGAGTGGCAGCTACGGCCGGCCACTTCCAAAACGCCCACTTCCTGGAGGTCGATGCAGGTACGAACGCAGCGGCGGCAAAGCACGCATTTGTTCATATCGCGGAAGACCGAGTGGCTGGAGTGATCCTTCTCGAACATCGGCTTTTCGGGATGGCCGAAGCGGAAGAAGTCGACGCCGTACTCTTTGGCCAGCGCCTGCAATTCGCAATTGTTGTTGCGGTTGCATGCGTAGCACTCGCCGTAGTGGCGGGAGAGCAGCAAGTCGATGATGTGGCGGCGGGCCTGACGCACCTTGCGGGTGTTGGTCTTGATGTTCATGGGAGCAGAGATGGGGTACGCGCAAGAAGCTTGCAGCGTGCGCCAGCCTTCCACTTCCACAACACAGACGCGGCAGTTGCCACCGACGCAGAGATCGGAGTGGTAGCAAAGGGTCGGGATCTTGATTCCGATGGACTCACACGCTTTCATGATCGTGGTGCCCAGGGGAACTTTGACGTCTTTGCCGTCGATGTTGACTTTGACCGAAGCGCCGATGGCGTCGGCACTTTCGTTCCCGGTGTTCATCACCTGGGGTCTATCCGACTTGGAACCTCGGCTGGCCTCGGGGGCAAGGTCGAGTATGTCTTTATCCATGAGGCAATCCTCCCTTATTACGCGTGCCGGCCGGAACGGCCCATGAGTTCGTCTTTGAAGTGCTCGACGATGGAGAGGAATGCCGTGGGGCTGCTCTGACCAAGGCCGCATTTGCTGGCAATGGCCATGGTGTCACCCAGGCTGACCAACTCCTTGAGGTAGCGCATGGAGCACTTCCCCTTCTCAAGCATTTCGATGCCCTCGAGAAGCTTAAAGTTGCCTTCTCTGCAGGGGGTGCACTGGCCGCAGGACTCTTCCACAAAGAACTCCATGAAATTCTTGGCCACGTGCAGCATGTCGCGCTGGGGGCCAAAAACGATGATGGAGCCGCCAGTGGGGATGTCTTCGAACGCGATGGTGCGGTCGAATTCCTTGGCAGGCACGCAGCGACCGGAAGCGCCGCCGATCTGAACGGCCTTGGTATCGGCGCCGCCCACGGCTTCCAGCAACTTCTTCACGGTGATGCCCATGGGGAACTCATAGACGCCCGGGGCCTTGCAGTCGCCGGAGATCGAGAAGAGTTTGATGCCCGTGGATTTCGCAGTTCCGAAGCTCTTGAACCAGTCGGCACCCTTGGCGAAGATGCAGGAGACCAGCGCCAGCGTTTCGACGTTGTTCACCACGGTGGGTTTGCCCTTGAAGCCTGTGTCCACGGGGAACGGCGGGCGATTGCGAGGTTCGCCACGGAAGCCTTCCATGGATTCGATCAGGGCAGTTTCTTCGCCGCAGATATAGGCGCCGGCGCCCATGTGCAGGTGGATGTCGAAATCGAAGCCCTGAACGCCCAGGATGTTCTGGCCCAGCAGCCCGGCCTTGCGGCGAGCGGCCAGCACGGCGTTCACATGGTCGACCAGATAGGTGTATTCGGCGCGCAGATAAAGCACGCCCACCTTGGCGCCCACGGTCTTGCCGGCAATGGTCATGCCTTCGAACACCAGGTCCGCAAACTGGGTCAGGATGACTCGGTCCTTGAAGGTACCGGGTTCGCCTTCATCGGCGTTGCAGACCACGAACTTCTCGTCGGCTCTGGCAGCGGCCGCAAGGTTCCACTTGGTGGCGGTGGGGAAACCAGCGCCGCCACGGCCCTTCAGGCCCGAGGCTACCAGTTCGCCAATGACGTCAGAGCGAGACAGCGTCACGGCCTTTTTCAGGCCGGCGTTGGGCTCGATGGTGGAGAAGGTCAGCTTTCCAACGGTGGTGTTCATAGGATGTTCTCCTCCTTGGATTCGAGGGCGTGCAAACCGTACGAAGCCCGGCACTCCTCAAGGATTTCATGGACCTGCTCGGGGGTGACGTGGGTGAAGACCTTGTCGTTGATCAACATGGCCGGACCCTGGTCGCACATACCCAGACAGGAGGCATATTCCAGCGAGAACTTGCCATCGGCCGTGGTCTGGCCGAAATCAATGCCCAAGTCATTCATCAGTTGGCGCGCCACGCGGTCTTTGCCCGCCATGTCGCACGAAACCGTCTGGCACAGACGGATGATGAAGCGGCCCTGCGGCTTGTCCTTAAGGAACGCGTAGAAGGAGACGACGCTGTAGACTTCAACGGGGTGAATGCCCAGTTGGTCAGCGATCTCCTGCATGGCGTACTCGGAGATATGGGTATGGGTCTTTTGGACTTCCTGCAGAATGGGAATCAGCGCAGCCCGGTTGTTGCCGTTGAGCTTGGCAAGCTCTCGGATGCGGTCCCGTAGGCGTTCCTGTTCAGTCACGAGCATGGGTTCTAGCCCTCCTTCTTCTTCAAAAGCTCACGAACCTTGGCCAGCAGCTTCGCAGGTTCGATAGGCTTCTCCTGGAAGTCGTCCACCGGGACCAGATCGTTGTCACGGCCGAAATCCATTCCGGCTACCTTGGCGATGGAGGTGAGCATCAGGATGGGCTTGTTGAACTTGTTGCGCCGCAGCTCTTGGGCCATGGCAAAGCCATCATCGGGTTGCTCCATCATCACGTCCAGGATCAACAAGTCGGGATCCACGGACTTGACGGCTTCCATGCCTTCCGCCCGATTAAAGGCAGCGGAAACCACGTGCCCTTCCCGTTCCAGGAAAAGCTGACAGGCTTCCGAAAGGTCCCTGTCGTCGTCTACGATCAGAATCTTGGCCATTCCACACCTCGCAAAGTTATTGCAACACCCCGGATCCGCCATGATCCAAGGGTTTGTGACCCACCGTCACATCCGCGGTCGCTTTTCGGTTCGTGAGAAGCGTCACATCGGGTCTGGATTGACTAACCCAGGGGCTTGACCTTTTCAAGCGAATTCGCATGGAAGAAGGAAACCTTGTCTCCAAAGCCGCTCTAATCTAGACTGCCGGGCTGTCGGAACTTGTGGCCGGGCTGGCCGAACTTGTGGCCGGCTTGGCCGAACTTGCGGGAGGTCTGCGTGGATCAGAACATGGAACGTCGTATTGCCAGGGGCCAGGCGCTGGTTTTTGGCCTGTTGTGGATCGGCTATGCCAGCTACTACCTCTGCCGGATGAATTTCTCCATTGCGCAGCCCTTAATAATGAAAGAGTTCGGCTGGGATTCGGCCCAAATTGGGTTGATTCCCTCGGTCTACTCCTTCTTCTACGCCATTGGGCAGTTCACCAACGGCCAGATAGGTAGCCGAATTGGTGCCAAGCTGATGATGGGCATCGGGTTGCTGGGCATCGGCCTGGTGAATCTGGCGTTTTCCCAGACCACCGACTACACGGTAATGCTCGTGCTGTGGGGAGTGAACGGCTACCTCCAGGCGACGGGATGGCCACTGGTTGTGCAGACCATGTCGAACTGGTTTCGAGTGGGACGCCGAGGCACTCTGATGGCGCTCATTTCGACCAGTTATCAAGTCGGCAATGTGCTGGCATGGGTGCTGGCGGGTTTCCTGGTGGAAAGTTGGGGCTGGCGGGCCGCATTCTACGTTCCTGCGATGTGGGTGCTTCCCGTGGGTGTGCTGGTGCTGTTCCTGCTTCGAAACCAGCCTGAGGATGCCGGATTGCCTCATATTCGAGACGATATGGGTGGAGCAAGCAAGCCCGGTGAGGCCGTCAGCGATTCCGAAGTTTGGACCATCTGGCGCATCCTGAAGACCACCTTGACCAATAAGATGATTTGGAACCTGGCCCTCTCCTACTTCTGCTTTAACGCCGTGCGCTACACGTTCATGAACTGGGCGCCGACCTACTTCTCCGAATTTCACGGTCAGACGATTAAGGGAAGCGCCTTCCTTTCGGTTGTTTTCCCGTTGATTGGGGCCTTGGGTGCGTT
>CAYTWV010000147.1:8932-9262 GCA_964442235.1 uncultured Myxococcales bacterium
GATCAGCGACCGCTTCTTCGATTCCCGGCGCGCTCCGGTCTGCACCGTCTTCCTGCTGATCCTTTCGGCCATGTGTGTGGCGTTCATCCCGGTTGTTGCGGGTGATACCCTTGCTGCAACTCTGATTTTGGCAGTGGCCGGGTTCGTGATTTACGGCGCCGATGCCACGTTGACCGGTGCCGCCGCCGTGGACCTTTCCCACCCCAAAGCGGCCGCTTCTGCTGCCGGGTTTATCATGGCCATGGGCAACTTCGGCTCGATGTTTGTTTCGGGTGCGGGTGTGGGCGAGATGCTGAAAGAGTTCGGTGGGGATTGGAGCAAGGTCTTCAT
>CAYTWV010000148.1:0-9234 GCA_964442235.1 uncultured Myxococcales bacterium
AGTGATATCCGGCCACACAGCTCATGGGGTTTGCCGAGAGCGTTCCGCCCACATAGGCACGGGCTTTACCGGCTTCCAAGCCAGCGGCCAGGACGGACATGACGTCTTTGCGGCCACCCAAGCCACCGGCAGCGGGGAAACCGCCGGCCACACATTTGCCAAAGACGGTCAAGTCGGGTTTGACGCCGAAGTAGCCTTGGGCGCCGCCCAGGCCGACGCGGAAGCCGGTGACGACTTCGTCGAAGATAAGCAGGGTGCCGTATTGGTCACAAAGCTCTTTGACCTTGGCATTGAAGTCGCGGGTGACGGGGCGTGTGCCGCTTTCGGGGCCCAGAGGTTCCACGATTACCGCGGCGGTACCGCCCTTCTTTTCGTTCTTGTCCAGCAGTGCTGCCAGAGCATCCAGGTCATTGGGGAAGAACTCCTGGGTATCTCGGTTGCAGCCTGCGGGGATGCCGTGGGCTTCCAAGGCGCCGGTGCCGGGGATATGCAGGCCGAAGACCATCTGGTCACTCCAGCCATGATAAGCGCCGCCGACCTTGATGATGCGGGGTTTTTCGGTGAAGGTTCGAGCGGCCCGAATGGCGGCCATGACCCCTTCGGTGCCCGAACCCAGCATTCGGAACATCTCTACGGCGGGCATCAGTCTGTTGATCAGTTCGGCCAGCTTCAGTTCGTACTCGTGGAAGAGTCCGGTGACCGAGCCACAGGACTGAAGCAACTCCACCACCTTGTCGCGAACTAGCGGATAGTTACTGCCCAGCAGGGTTGGGCCGCCGGCCTGCAGGAAGTCGATATAGCGGTTGCCGTCCACGTCCCACAGATAGGCGCCGTCGGCCTTTTGGACGGCCAGGGGGAAGGGGTAGTTGAATGCCAGGTTGTGCTGGACGCCACCAGGGATGAACTTTCGGGCCTTCTCGTTGAGTTCTTTGGACCCCGCACAGTGGTCCTGGAAATAGGCCAGGACCTTCTGTTTGCGTTCGGGCTTGAGACCGACGATGGGGGCTTTTACCAGGGCATCCAATTTCGCCATGATTTCGGCGGTATCGGGCCAATTGGAGATTGCGTAGGTGCTCATAGGTCTTTCTTCTCCGTTCGTATTTCAGGCTCGTGCGGCCTTTTTTCGGCGGCGGGCTTCGGCGCGTTGAAGGGTGCGCAGCATTTCGAAGCCGCCTTCGGCCATTTCCTGGGGAAGGGTCTTAATGGGTCGGCCGCTGGCAATGGCCAGATAGTGGGCATGGGCGACCTTTTCGAGCAGGATGACGTTGCGGACGGCTTCGTCCATGTCGCGGCCCAGCACCAGGGCGCCGTGGCTCTCCAGAATGAAGGCATTACAGCCGTTAGCGACCTTTGCGCCGACCTCGTCCAGCAGGCCGGTACTGCCCGAGACGGAGTAGGGGACCAGGGCCACTTCGATTCCCAGGGTGGTCATCTGTTCGTCGGTCAGGGCCGGAATGGAGAGTCCAAGCAGGCCGTGTACTTTGGCATAAGTCTGGTGTGTGTGCACGATGGCGCCCACATCCAGCCGGCTTCGATAGACGGCCACATGCATGGCTGTCTCGACGGAGGGTTTTGTGGGGCAATCCACGGGATTCAGGTCAAAGTCGACCAGGCAGATGGAGTCTTCGGTCACAAGTTCATAGGGAGTGCTGCTGGGCGTGATGGCCAGGATGTCCCGAATGTCCTCCCGGACCGAAACATTGCCCCCACTGCCGCTGAGGTAGCCGCTTTGGAAGAGGGAGCGGGTTGCGTTCATGACTTGTGCTTTCAGGGAAATCTCTGGACTCATGCGAACTCCGTTTCAACGGGACCGGCACGAGGTGCGGGCGTCGCCAGCGCCTGGAAACCGACCCCGAAAAAGGGGCCCCAAACGCCCCGAAGAGGCCAGACTAGGGGGGGCATCGGGGGGCTGTCAAGCGATTTGATTTGACTGGTCAGTACAAAAGGGAGAATGGTGGTCGGAACGGGGAATTACGGGGGTGTCGATGGCAAAGGTTTATGGGTACCGCTGGGTCGTACTGACCGTGTTTGCGTTGGCGAACATCGTGATTCAGATTCAGTGGGTGGCACTGGCGCCGGTGACGACGGAATCGGCAGCGTTTTACGGGGTGGACCCGCTCAGCATCGGGTTCTTGTCGATGCTGTTCATGCTGGTCTATCTGGTGATGTCGATGCCGGCCAGTTGGGCGATCGATCGGTTTGGGCTGAAGGTGGGAGTGGGCATAGGGGTGGGATTAACGGGGGTGTGCGGGTTGCTGAAGGGGGTGTTTGCCGAGGATTTTGCCTGGGTGATGGGAACTCAGGTGGGGTTGGCGGTAGCGCAGCCGTTTATCCTTAATGCGTACACCAAATTAAGTGGGCAGTGGTTCCCCGAGGGCGAGCGTGCTACGGCCACGGGCATATCCAGTCTGGCGCAGTATCTGGGGATTATCGTGGCCATGGCTACGGCCCCCGTACTGGCCAAGACACTGGGGATTCCCGGGACGTTGATGGCATACGGCGTGGCCTGTGCGGCGGTTGCGGTTGCCTTCTTCGTATTGTTCAAAGAGCGTCCGCCCTCGGCACCGTCGGCGGTTTCCCAGGAGGCTCCGCTGGGGTTTGCGGCGGGTTTGAAGCACATGTTCAAGCAGCGGGACATGGTGGTGCTGCTGGTGCTGTTTTTTGTGGGTCTGGGGATCTTTAACGCCTTGACGACCTGGATCGAACAGGTGATTGAGCCACGGGGATTTGATGCCGAGGATGCGGGACTGTTGGGGACGTTGATGATGATTGGCGGGGTGATCGGGGCGGTGGTGTTGCCCATCATCTCGGACCGGATGCGGGCCAGGAAGCCCATGATGGCGCTGTGTATGGTGATGATTGTTCCCGGAATTTCGGGCATTGCATTTGCGCAGACATTGCCGTTGCTGCTGGTCTCGGGGTTTGTGCTGGGGTTCTTTATCATGAGTGCGGGGCCCATCGGATTCCAGTATGCGGCCGAGGTCTGTGCGCCGGCGCCCGAGACGGCGTCGCAGGGGTTGATTCTGCTGGCTGGGCAGGTCTCCGGCATCGTGTTTATTTTTGGTATGGATGCGTGGCGAGGGCCCGACGGTTCTATGTCGCCTTCGATGATTGCCTTTACGGTGCTGTCGGTTCTGGCGGCAGCGGCGGTGTTCTTCTTGAAAGAGCCCAAGGCCCAGTAGGGGTATCCGGAGCGGGCCGCACCGTCCCAACCCCAAACAAGAAACTACTCTTGCTCGTATACGCCCTTGTCTTTACGAACCCAGCGCTGAAACCCCTTCTCTTTGATGTTGGAAGCCGAGAGGATGTTCTCGGCTACGCCAAACCGAGTGACCCTTTTTCGGACCGGAAGGCCGCATTCCGGGCAGTTCGACAACGGGTCGGAAATCGAATGGGAATACTCAAAAATCTTCGTGCATTTGCTGCCTGTATTATCCGTGTGCTCGTATTCGTATAAAGGCATATTGACCTCGTTGGAACTCTACTTAAGAAGAAGGGTCGTCAAGGTGGCCAACTGCTCTGCGGTGGGTGTGGCCGCCACAAAGGCCATTTGCCGCCCCTGCACCTCGAGGTCGTCGACGGCGTTCAGGTGAGGCAGCAGGGCGCCAAGGCAGCAGGCTACGGACTCACACGCCAGAACCGACGTAGGGCCCAGCACCGGGCTTGCATCGAGCAGCGTCTTGACTTCCTGAAGCGTCACGGCCAATTGCGACTTCAGGGCCGGGTTTTGGTCTGCTACCAATTCGACGGCCTGGGTCAACTTCAGCAGCGCCAGGCGGTTGGTGTCGCCCACCCTGTCCGCCGAGGGTGCTTGCGCCGGCGCCGGTTGTTTGTCTTCGATTTGCGCCGTTAGCCCTTTGGCTTCCGAGACCGAGGCTGCCGAAAGTGACAGGCTGGCAGGCAGGTCGACCGCGGCGGGGAAAAACGCCAGAAGGTGCGGATTAGAGTCCGCTGCGGGCAGGTTCGGCCGCACATAAAGCAGGGTTCCGTCGCCGGTAAACTGGCTCAGGGGCGAGGCAACCGAGTCGCCCAGTTCGGCTCGGGAGCGGTACGCAGCAACCAGGAAGGCGGGGCCGATGACGGCGGTGCGCTCAAGGGCCAAACAGACTTGATCGATGTCGGGTGTGGTTGGCAGTGCATCACATATGGGCTGCGCCTGCTGCTCCGGGGCAACCTGCAGTACGGCCAGACTGCCTTCAAGATAGCGTGCACAGACCCAAAGCTGAACGGGGCCCGCTTCCGGGGGGACCTGAGGGATGGAAGGGCAGCGGGGAGGGGAAACCTGGGGACCCCGCAGCGTTACGGCGGCGTGGACGCCCGTGGGCAGGGCCGCCGTGGCGTCCGGGGTCTTGGGCCAGACGAAGGGGGCGATGACGGCACACATAACCAGCACGGTCACCAGCAGGCCCCAATCGACGCCGCTCACCGGTTTGCCTTTTGCACGGGCCCGTTCCAGCATCCAGCTCAGGAAGATGCCCACACCATAAAGTCCCACCAGCGGCACCGACATCAGAATCTGGGATACCACATCCGGTGGGGTCAATATGGCGCCGACCACGAAGCTGAGTACCACGGCGTAGCGGGCGAACTTGACATAGGTCCGCCAGGTCAGGAACGGCATGGCGGTCAGCATGACCATGGCCAGAGGAAGCTCAAAAATGACCCCGAACATCAACATAGAATTAAGGGTCGTGCTATAGGCGCTGTCCATGGTCAGTTGGAAGTCTATGTCTCCCGACCCAACGGTGAATGAGGCCATGAAGTCGATCAGGAAGGGAAGGACGACCCGGTAGCAGAAGAGTACACCCAGCACAAAAAAGAACATGGCCAGCACGACCACCCGCCGGATGGGGCGGATTTCATGTGCAAGCAGCCCGGGCCTGACAAACGCCCAAAGCTGGTAGATCGAGAAGGGCAGAACCAGCATCATGTCGGCGACGAAGCAGAGCTTTACGTATACCAACATGGCTTCGCCCGTATGGATGGCCATCAGGCGATAGATTCCATAGGGGGCCAGGGCGTTGTAGATGGGGGCCGTGGCCAGTTGGAACAGTTGTTCTCGAAAGGCCCAGGCAGCGATGAAGC
Source organism: uncultured Myxococcales bacterium (assembly GCA_964442235.1). Lineage (GTDB taxonomy): Bacteria > Myxococcota_A > UBA9042 > CAIXZC01 > CAIXZC01 > CAYTWV01. Next base: position 5,086 of record CAYTWV010000148.1, read on the forward strand.
CCAGCAGCAGGCACCACGCGATGTACATCAGTCGGCGTCGCAGTTCGCCCAGATGGTCCCAGAACGAGTTCCCCTGGGGCTGGGCCGCTTCTTCGGCCGGGGAAGGCAGAAGTGGCTGGCTCATCGGTCCTCCGGGAGGGTTGGGCCGTCGGTCAGAGCCACGGTTGGGACAGGGGAAGAACCAGCGGGGCGCACTGCGGGCTGGGGAGCAGGCAGTGCGGCAGGCGAAGTCGCCGCCGGAGCCGTATCTGACTGGATTTCTGGCGTGGCTTCAGTGGCGGCCGTTGGCTGAACTGTTGGTTGAACCTCAGGCTGAACCTCAGGCTGAACCGACAGTGCTGGGGCTGGGGCTGCGGCAGTGGCCGCCGGGGGGTCATCCGATTCCAGCGAACTGTACACGGTTCGGGTGACGCTGGCCCCGATGCGACGCGTCTCTTTCACGGCTTCATCCAGCCCGGATTCTCTGCGGAGTTCGTCTGCCGCTTTTCGGACGCCTTTCAGGGTTTTTCCAAGGGTTTTGGCCACTTCGGGGAGCTGTTTGGGGCCGAATACCAGCAGGACCAACAGCAGAATCAGCAGGATTTCGCTGCCACCGATATTGCCCAGGAATGCAAGAGCAGCGTTGCCCTCGCGCGCCATGGACATCAGGTGTTCCAGCAAAAACTCCATGACCTCTCCCCCTTCAACGGGGAGCAAGTATAGGGCGTGTCCGTGCCTGTAGAAAGGCTTTTCGCTTGCGAATCAGGAGCCGCTGGTTACCCTGTGCCGCCCCAATCTCTGCCGGCCGGGCGAAGTTGGGCGGCCGTTGTTGACGGGTGGTGCATTTTTGAGTTGAAGTGGGCAGTGGGTTCGAGTAAAAATGGAACCCAGCCCTAAGGTTTATAGTTAGAGGTACTGGCCAAGTTGGCCCGTAATCAGGGGAAGCAGTAGGACCATGGAGTCTGGAAGCTCGGGACATTCGGAGATGAGGGCAGCGAACTTGAAGTTCCTGGCCCAGTGTCGTGGCAACCGCTTCGAGGTCTCCGTGCGCGGATTGAAGGGGTATTACGCCCTTTTGCTGTGCCCTTACGCCCTGGTCAAAGGGGACCGGCTGGTGTTATCGCCGCTTGAGGCCGGAACCACCGCTGCGTTCTCTCGGCTCCAGCTTTTCGCCCGAGTGTTGGTTCCGCACCCCGACCGGGGAGTCTACGAGACCATTTGGGAGAAGTTGGTCAGTCCTCCGGGGCTGACGGTCTTGATGGAGTATCTTCAGAGTAATCTGGGGGTTTGTATCGCCTCCAGTCATATGAATGACGATTCGTGGGCGTACCAGGAGTTGGCCTATTTCGATTTTGCTTCGGCGACGGTGAACTTCCCCAGTCGTGGGCAATGCCCGGCGCAACGAGTCGATTCGGTACAGTATGCCCGCACCGTGGGTTCGATGCCTGCCGTGGCCCCGCCCTCTGTGCCACCGGCTTCACGTGACCCAAGCTTCAGTTCGGCCGTGCGCCGAGCCCCAATTCCCACGCCGTCCAATCCCATCCGGTCGGGGTCGTTTGTGCCGGTGTCACCGGCCAGGCCTGGGCAGCCAACGGGGCGCCCTGCGCCGCAGCCTGCCCGCTCGATGTACGGCATGGATGTTTCCGAAGATGAGATGGACCTGGCCGAGCAGATCTCTGCCAAGCAGACGTCGGCTTCCAAGGGGACTGCGGTGCCCCGACCCGGGCCGGCGGTGCCCGTGGCCGAAGACCCCAACGAGGGGAAAGGTGGGTTCCGGGGGACCGTGACCACGCTGATTCGTTCCCTGGCCAGCCACATGTCCGACGACGATCCCTTCTCCGGCGGCGGCAACAAGTAGACTGTCCCATAATTCGCTTGCAAAGAACCCCTCCCCAGAGTAATGAAAACGCCGGTTTGCAATCCGATTAGGGGGATTACCATGGCAGGATTGGAAGCGGGAGATCTGAGGAGAGGCCTGGCCATCATGGTCGACGGCAAGCCTCACTATATCGAAGATCTCGACTTCGTTAAGCCCGGAAAGGGCCAGGCGCTCTACAAGTGCCGGCTGCGAAACTTGATCTCCGGGCAACTTTATGAACGAACCTACCGTTCGGGCGACAAGTTCGACCAGGCTGACGTCACGGAAACCGTGATTCAGTTCCTGTACTCCGATGGAGAGACGTTCCATTTCATGCACACCGAGACCTTCGAGCAGCTTGAAATGAGCGCCGTGGCGGTGGACAACGGGAAGAACTATCTGACCGAGAACATGAACGTCAGCTCGATTCTGTACGATGGTCGGCCCATCCTGTTGAACCTTCCGAACTTCGTGGTTCTGAAGGTCACCAACTCGGAGAACTGGGTGAAGGGCGATACGGCTTCCGGGGCGACCAAGCCCGTGGAGTTGGAAACCGGGTTTGTGGTTCAGGCCCCGCTGTTCATCAACCAGAACGAGTACATCAAGATCGATACCCGCACGGGTCAGTACGTTGAGCGAGTCAACCGGAAGTAGCTCCTATCTGGAGCGGCTGGCTTCTCGCCGAAAGGCTCTGCAGAAGCGAGCGCAACTGGTCTCAGCGATCCGTTCATTTTTTGACGGCCAGGGCTACCTGGAGGTCGAGACTCCGCTGCTGCTCTCCACCGTGGCCCCTGAAGAGTTCATCGAGCCCATGGAGTGTGACGGGCGCTATCTGGCCACCTCTCCCGAACTGGAGATGAAGGCCCTGGTGGCAGCGGGGTATGGCTCGATCTACCAGGTGACCCGGTCGTTCCGACGAGGGGAACACGGTCGCAAACACTCTCCCGAATTCACCATCCTGGAGTGGTATCGGCATGCGGATACTCTGGACGCGCTGCTTAGCGACCTGGAGCGTCTGATGCGCCACTGTGTGCAGGCAGTCACCGGAGGGCAGCAGTTCGTTTGGTGCGGGCGGCCCGTGGATGTATCGGGGCCGTTGCGGGTCATTCATGTTCGGGATGCCTATTTGCGCTACGCTGGCTGGGACCCGGTCTTGAACTGGGACGCCGACCGATTCGATGTGGACATGGCCGAGCGGGTGGAGCCCAATTTAGGCCAGGGTGGGCCCGAGGCGCTGGCCTACTATCCAGCTCAGGCAGCGTCACTGGCCAGGCTTTGGCCACAGGATCCCCGGCTGGCCCAGCGTGTGGAGTTGTATGTCCACGGCCTGGAACTGGCCAACGGGTTTGTCGAACTGACGGACGCTGCCGAGCAGTCGGCCCGTTTTGCCGAGTCTGCTGCCTACATCGAACGTCTGGGGCGCCGCGCCCCGCCGCTGCCTGCCAGGTTCCTGGAAATCCTGCCGAAACTTCCCGACACCGTGGGCATGGCGTTGGGTGTCGACCGGCTGGCGATGCTGCTCTGTGATGTCTCCCGCCTTGATGAAGTCCGGGCCTTCGATTTCCTTGAGGTGTAGGTGGGGGGAGGCGTGGCGAGGCATCTGGAACTGCCACGCCGGGGTTCACACCCCACCCTTTCTGTACGCCTCCCGTCGGTGGCGGACGGAGTACACTAATACCTTATGGTTTGTGTCATCCACTATGTACAAGACCCGCCAGTCCCCGATTCTAATTCGGTAACCCTCGAACGGAGCCTCAAGGTGTTTGGCTCCCGGCGGGCGCGGATTGTCCTCCAGTAGCAGAATCTTCTCGGCTACTCGCCTACAGATATCGCGCTGCAGCTTGCCGATGTCCTTTTCGGCGGACGACTTGATCTCAATAGAGTAGTTCACTGTCAGTCCTTGGCGAGTTCGGCCAGGTAGTCGCGGAAGGGGCGACTTGGCTCGTCCTTGCGTTCTTCCCACAACAAGACAGCTTCCAAATCCTCCCGAAGGCTTTCTGTCTCCAAAAGGGAAGACAGAATCTTTCGACGAGCCTTTAGAGGCAGAGCCTTAAACGCAGTGATGAACACCTCAGCGCTTGCTTCTGCTGCTGCGGTTCCGGTTTTTCTGGCCATGACGGTCACCTCCTGGAGGCTTGGCCTCCGCGGGGCCAAGTTACCACCGGGACCGCTGTCCTTCAATGGTTGGCTTCTGCCATGTGGTGATCGGCCGCCCCGTTGATCAGACCCTGGCGATCGAAACGGGTTTGCGGATTGGCCGTGAGGGAGTAGAATCCACCCCGGCTTTTTGGGGGGACCATGGATTCATTGGT
>CAYTWV010000149.1:0-9170 GCA_964442235.1 uncultured Myxococcales bacterium
CTTCACCATCTCCCACGGTTCAACCTGGGTCAACACGATGGGGTTGGAGACCAATTCGCTGGGCAGTTTCTGCAGCAACTGCCGGCCATATGTGGGAAGAGCGACTCTTGGTTCGGGATAGGTAGCCACTACGACCTCCTGGGGTGCAAGCAGGCAAAAGGGTTCCCATTCAGACTTGGTGAATGGGCCCGGAGGGTAGGTATCGTATTTTGTCAGTCACTGTCAACAAAGAACCGATTTCGTCCACCCTCTTTGGCACGATAGAGGGAGCGGTCGGCCCTGGAGGTCAGCATTTCGACGCTTTCGCCGGTTCGCCACTGGGCCAGTCCCAGGCTTAGGGTCACGTGGGGAACCCCGGCAGGGGGAACCATGGTGTCCACGGCGCAGCGAACCCGTTCGGCCAGGACCAGGGCATTTTCCAGTGTGGTTTCGGGAAGCAGCAGGACGAACTCTTCGCCGCCCCATCGAGCGGCCAGGTCGGTTTTGCGGACTTGGGAACCAAGGGTCGTGGCGACGGCGACCAGGACCTCGTCGCCAGCCTGGTGGCCGTAGGTGTCGTTGACCTTCTTGAAGTGGTCGATATCGCAGACAGCCAGGCTAAGTGGGTGTCCGTGACGCTGGGCCCGGGCGGCTTCCAGTTCGAAGCGCTGATAGGCAGCTCGACGATTGGCCAATCCGGTCAGGGCATCGGAGAGCATCAACTCTTCGATTCGCTTGTTTGCGCGTTCCAGTTCTCGGTTTTTGGTTCGCAACTCCCGCATGAGGGTGACCAACTCGTTGTTGTTCCGGGACATGGCTTCCATGACCCGGCTGTCGCCCGAGACCATTAACTCGGCCACCAGATAGTAGCCCCCTTCAAAGGGGCAGGTTTGACCTCGGTAGAGACGTCCAGTAGCAACCAGAGAGAAGGAGAAGGGGTCGGAGCAGCGAAGCAGGTCTTCAAGAACGAGGTCGGTCCCGGGTGACAGGAACTCCGTCACACTCCGCCCTACCCAATCCGTCGGGCCGCCGGACATGCCGGCTGCCGATTCGTTAATGCCCAGAATGCACCCATCCCGGCCCAGTTCCATGAAGAGCAGATCGTCCATCTGCTCAAGGTACTCCAGGAGGGCGTCGCCCCTGTGATCCAGAATGCGCCGGAGGATCATGTGCGAAGCTCGGCTGCACACTGATTCGCGATTCGCACGGCGGCGTCGCAGTCGGCGCCATAGGCATCGGCGCCCAGGGTCTCTTCCATTTCGGGGAAATGATGGAAAAGCAATCCACCGACCATAATTCGGACGTTGCCCAATTCCGGGGTCGCCCTGACCCGCTGAATCAGGCGTGCCACGTCGGCAAGGTTAAAGGGCATGCCGATGGAGATGGCCAGGATTCTGGGCGGTGCATTGACCAGAAGTTCCATCAGATCGTCGATGGGGGTGTTCGCTCCCAGGTATCGAACATCCCAACCGTCCATTTCCAGGGCGTTGGCGACCATCCAGGCCCCAATCTCGTGAAACTCGTTTTGAGCCGCCGTGACAACCACCAGCCCTTTGGTGGGCTCGGGCACTTCCAGCGCAACGTACTGGGCGGTCATCGCCCGGGTCACCAAAGCCGAGGCCAGGTGTTCCTCTGCCACTGAAATCGCCCCTTGCTCCCAAAGAGTCCCAACCTGGTACAGGCTTGGCTGAACCAGGTTCCGATAGAAACCCTGCAGCAGATCCGAGGAGCCACCGTTGGCCATGGCCATTTGCAGGACCTTCTTTGAGTCTCCGGCAATGAGCGCAGCCGTAAACTCGCGGCAAGCGTCACTGTCCTTTCCGGCGTCTTGCGCAGGAACCAGGGGCCCCGAAGCGGCATGCGAGATCCGTTCGTGGTTCTGCTGGAACCAATGATACGCCGGCACCAGTTCCGCCGCCGCTTCCGGAGGCACCAGTTCCTCAATCCCGCGGATCCACTCCTCGAACGCTGCGGGGAAGTAGGCATCAGTGAATCCACGGGCCTTGTAGGACCGGTACACCCATGGGACGATCTTCGCCATCATATTAAAAGCATTTAATCTGTATACATTCGCCATAAATAACGTATGGTGTTTATGGTTATCGAACATCATCCAGACGGGGGCCTCCCCAAGCAGATTCTGCGTGGAAGCCCTGGCGGCCATTCGAACATTGACTTTTTCGACCAGCTTGGCCGAGACCTTCGCGTAGGCCTCGGCACTCAGGGTCGATACACGGGGAAGCTCGGCCAGTGAAACGAGAAGAGTCTTCATCAGCGCAACCCCAAATTCGTCGGTTATCAAAGTGTCGTGCAGCAGAACAGGTTCGCCCCAAGACGCCGCCGTTGTCAAGGCCGGAGATAGGCATTGACCAGCCGTCCAAAAACACCGTAAGTAATCTGGCGGCCCGATCCGAATGGAGCCGCAGCCATTGCGCACCGCGGCATGACGCGTGTATAACGCGGCTGGAACCTGAGGTGAGCCATGGCCCTTCGACCTCTTCTTGCCCTGTTCACGGTCACCCTGTCGGTCTGCAATTGCACCCGAGAGGGAAGCCGCTGGGCCACCATCATGGAACATGGGGTCATACCTGGACAACGAGTTGAAATGGTGGGGAGGCATCCAAATTCTGCCCACCACGGCCACGACCTTGGCCGACGACTTCATCGATGAGGCCGCTGGCACCCCCGCCAAAGAGGCCTTCGTGGCCTTCATGGACCAGAAATATGCGGGCGATGTGGCCGAATTGAACGCCATCTATGGAACCTCGTTCCTGAGCTTCCAGGATCTGGCATCGGCCTTATCTTTGCCTTACGACTGGCAAGACATGTCCCACGTCGCCGACCGGAATGAGTTCATTGAACAGATCGCCGAGGCCTATTTTTCCGCCGCATCGGCAGGCCTGAAGAACAGGGACCCGAACCATCTGAATCTGTGCGCCCGATTCGCCTCCATTGCACCTCCGGGGGCCATTCGAGCAGCGGCCAGGCACTGCGATGTGGTGACCTTCAACGACTATTATTTGAAGTCGGACCCCATCAGCAATATGGCTTTGCGCCGTGGACGGAGAAGCGCACTGCGTTCGGTTCTCGGTGGACCTCTTCCAGGCCGACTTGCCGCTGGAGCAGATCGTAAAACTGGACGTGGACTCGATGTCGTTTGGTTTATGAGTTCAACGCCTCGATGGGCTGCATCAAGCTGGCCTTTCGAGCGGGGTAAAGCCCGAACAAGACGCCCACGACGATGCTGAGAGCGCAGGCCAACAACGCGGCCCCCGTAGAAAGATCGGCTCGAGCCCATCCGAAAAAGTTGCAGGCCGCCACGGACAACAGTCCCAACAGCAGACCACACACCCCACCCCCAAACGAGAGCAACGCTGCCTCGGCCAGAAACTGGATCAGAATGTCTCGCCGCCGTGCCCCGATGGCACGTCGCAAGCCGATTTCCCACTGCCGCTCTCGAACGGCCATTAACATCACGGCAAGAATTCCGATGCCTGCCACAAACATGGAGATAGTCGCCACCCCGAGCACCAGATTGGTGGTGGAGTCGGTCGTCTCGATGGCCGCTTGCAGCAAGGTCGTCTGGTTGAGGATGGTGAAATCGTCTTCCTTTCCCGCAGCGATCCTGTGGCGCTGCCGCAGCACGGCCCCAACCTCGTTGCTTACTTCTTCAAGCCGGTCTTCCGAAGGCCCCTGCACATAAAGGGTTTCGACGAAGATGATGTGAAATAGCCGACGTTTGCCCGGTTCCAAAGGCACAAATACGATGTCGTCCTGGTCCCTGCCGGAGTCATCGGCGCCCTTGGGCTGGGTCACACCGACCACGGTAAAGACCAGACGTCCCAAGGTAATGCGCTCTCCGATGGGGTCCGCTTCAGCGAAGAGATTTTTGGCTGTCTTGGGGCCAAGAACGGCGACCAATCGCCCGGCCTTGGCTTCTTGCGGGGTGAAGAGGCGTCCTTCTGCGACCTGGAAATTGCGAATGGAGAAGCCATCCACATCCATGGCTTCCACGAAAGTCTGGGCGTTAAGGAAGTTGCTCTTGGCCTTTACGTCTCGAAGCACACCTGCGGCCACCTTCACCACCGATGGACACTGCTTTCGAATGGCCTCCGCGTCACTGTCATTGAGGGTGGTTACGAGGCCCATCGAGTGGGCATGCCCTCCCATCTTGCGGAACTTGCCTGCCTTGACCATGATCAGGTTGGTCCCTTGGTTCCGAAACTCCTCTTTCAACTCTTCCTTCATACCATCGCCGACCGACACGATGACGGTCATGGCGGCCACACCAATCACCACGGCCAAGACGCTAAGGACGGTTCGTAGCGGGTGAGCAAGCAGCAGGCGAGCAGAGATGGCCAGGTTTCTAAGTGTGTTCATCGCAGGGCCTCGATTGGGGACAGCGATGCCGCCCTGCGTGCGGGGATGGTCCCGAAGACCAACCCGACAAGGGTAGAGAAGCCGATGGCCATCAACATGCCCTTAAGCGAGAACGCCAAGGGAACTTCTTTGAACACCAGTGACAGGACCAGGAACACGCAGACTCCCACAAGCGTTCCCGAGACCATGCCAAGCAAATTGACAACCACCGATTCGGTCAGGAACTGCAGGAAGATGTCCCTCTTGGAGGCCCCCAGAGAGCGACGAAGGCCGATTTCTTTGGTCCGTTCGCCCACGGAGACCAGCAGAATGTTCATCATGACCACCCCACCAACCACCAGGCACAACAAGGCCAGAGCGGACAGCAACAGCGTCAGCGAGCCTGTCGCCCGCTGCCGAAATTTCATGGCCTGGATGGCCGTAAAGACCATGAAGTCATCTTCCTCGGGAGGCGTAATGTTGTGGCGGCGTCGCAGGGTCTCTTCGATGGCCTTGGACTGGGTTTCCATTAACTCAGTGGAGGAGGAGAGGATGTCGACGCCCCCCAGCGACTCCAACCGAAGCAGTCGTTTCATCGCGGTGTTCAGCGGAATCAAAACCCGGTCATCCATGTCGTCACCCCGAGGCGAGAACCCCCGGGGCCCCAGCACGCCAATGACTTTGAAATTGACTCGGTTGATGGTCAGGTTCTTTCCAAGAGGGTCGGCCCCTCCGAACAACTCCGTTTGAACCTTGGGCCCGATCATCACAACACGAGCCATGTTGTCGTCATCGGAAGCCCGTAGGGGGCGGCCTGCTTCAATGGTGTCGACACTGACCTTCCAGAAGTCCTCGGTAACCCCAAAAGCCATGACCGTGCGAGTGACGTTGCCCACACGCAGAGTTGCTTCCATGGTTCGCACCATTGGCGAAACGGCGTCCAAGCCATCCACCTCCAGCGCAATGGCACGCACGTCTTCCAATGTGAGGTTGGCCGAACGAGTGCCTGTTGCATGCTGGCGAAACCCTCCGGCCCGGACTCGAATGGTCTGTGTTCCGAAACTCGCCATCTGCTCCTCGAACATCCTTCTCGTGCCCTCGTTCATGGCTTCCACCACGGTCAACGAGGCGATGCCCAGTAGGGTACCCACCATCATGAAGAAGGTGCGTAGCGGGCTTCCGGCCAATCCCGCCAACCCCTGTTTGGCAAGGCGAAGCAGCTTCATTCGTCAGTCTCGACGGGGGCCGCGGGGTGCTCGACCCGGTGGTCGCTGGCAATTCGACCATCCACCATGCGTATGATTCGGCTGGCTCGACTGGCCGTCTCTTCATCGTGAGTCACCATGATGATGGTGTTGCCTTCCCGGTGAAGGCGCTCGAACAGGTTCATGATTTCCACTGTGCTGTGCTGATCCAGGTTCCCTGTGGGTTCATCGGCCAACAGAATCTTGGGACGATTAACCATGGCTCGGGCGATAGCCACACGCTGCATCTGGCCGCCCGACAATTGGGTGGGGCGATGGTGCATTCTGTCATGCAGCCCCACATGCCCCAGCAACGCTTTGGCCCTCTCCCGAGCATCTTTGGGGAAGTCCCGAGCGTAGACCAGAGGCAGCATCACGTTGGTGATGGCATCTGCTTTGGGCAGCAGGTGGAATTGTTGGAAAATAAAGCCGATTTTCTCGTTTCGCATGCGCGAACGTTCTTCGTCGCTCATGCCCACGACATCCACGCCGTCCAGGGCATAACGGCCCGACGACGCGGTGTCCAGACACCCTAGAATGTTCAAGAGTGTGGACTTGCCGGTGCCCGAGGTTCCCATCAAGGCGACGTATTCCCCGGCGGCGACATGCAGGTTGATGTCCTTCAGCACGGGGGTCTCGAACTCGCCGTTTCGATAGGTCTTAGAGATTCCTTGAAGTCGAATCATATTACTCGCCCTTGGCCTGGGCCGGGGCCTTGTAGACCACCACTTCACCCTCTTCCAGCCCGGATAGGATCTCCACAAAATCACCCTCTTCCAACCCCAGCTTAACCTCTCGGGACTCTGGGGCCCCGCCGTTCTTGACGTGGACCAGATTGGTCCCTGCCTTACGGTCCAAGGCTTTGAGGGGAATCCCCAGAACGCCCAGGTGGGCATCGGCCTTGATGGTTACGTTTGCGGTCATTTCGGGCCTCAGTTTGCCGGCAAAGTCCCCCTCGATGTCGATGACCACGTCATAATAGACCACGTTGTCCCGCAGGATGGCCGTGGGATAGATGGCGGTGACGACGCCTTCAAACTCTTGATTGGGGAATGCATCGACGGTGAAAGTGGCCTTTTGCCCCTCTTTCACTTTGCCCACATCCACTTCATCCACATAGGCATCCACCTGCAAGGCCTTGAGGTTCACGATGGTAACAAACGTGGGGGCGCTGAATCCGGCAGCGACGGTCTCGCCTTCCTGGGTGCTGATGGTCCCGACGGTTCCGTCGATGGGTGCCGTGACAGTGGCATAAGAGAGGCGGATTTTGGAGAGTTCCAGTTCCGCTTCCAGGCGCGGCAACGTGGCTTCGAGTACCTCGATTTCGGCCTGATAGTTGGTTTGGAGATTACGCAATTCTTTCTCTGCGACGGTCAGCACCGCCTCGGACTTCTTGACCACGGCACCCTGAAGGGCAACTTCCCGCTCCAGGTCCGCTTCGGCCCGTTTCACGGTCTCTTCCTGAACCGCAACTTCGTGCGACAATCGGGTGCTGGCCAGACGTTTCTGTTGTCTGGCGCTTTTCAACCGGGACTGGGCCGTCTGGACGTCGGCCTTGGCTTTATCCAACGATTGCTCGGCCAACATCCCTTTTTCGAAGAGAGTGTTGTAGCGCTTGCTGTCTTTGTCGGCCAACTCTTGCGATGCCGAGCGTTCCTGAATTTCGGCCGAGGCGACCCCCAATTCGGCCTGGCGCTGGGCTCGAATGGAGTCCAGTTTTTTCCGTTCCAGTTCCAGGGTTCCGGTCAGTTGGGCGGTAATGGATTCCAGGCGAGAGCGTTCGGTTTCAACTTCGGTGCGACGCTGTGCAAGCAAGGCTTCCATGCGAGCCAGATCCGCCTCCCGCTGCAGTTTCCGTGAGGCCAGTTGAATCTTTGCCGAGACCAACTGGGCTTGCGACTGGGCCAGATTGGCATCCAGATCCTTGTGTTCGATCAGGGCAATGACCTGGTCCTTTTCTACATGGTCGCCAATGTGGACGTTGAGCTTCTCAACTTTGCCGGACTGACGGGCACCCACGTTGACTTGGGCACCGACCTTGGGTTTCACGGTGCCGGTAGCCAGGACACTCAAGGCGAAGTCTCGCCGTTCGACTTTGGCTTCGACCATTGGGCCATCGCCCTTGTTTCCCCTGGCCCCACCGCCGCTGAAGAAGAAGAAGTAGACGGCCGCACCCACTGCTGCCAGAACCGCCACGATCAGGAACCATTTCAAAAAGCGCTTCATTTCTGCACCCCGGGGAATTGGGAAGACGTGGAAACAGCCTTTCCCACAGCATGTTCGATTCGGGCCACGGCCAGATGCCAGTCCAGGCGGGCCTGCACCAGATTGAGGCGAGCGGTTGCAACCCCGGCATGGGCATCCAGGACCTCAATGACGGTTCCAACCCCATTGGCATAGTTTTCGGTCGCCAGTTCAAGGGCTTGCTGGGCGGCCCCAACCAGTTTCTGCAGTGCGGCCACCCGCTCCTGGGCCTCTTGGGCCTGGCTGTAAGCTGCCCACACTTCAAACTGAACCTCGTTGACTTGCCCCTCCAGGTCCGTGCGGGCCTTTTGTTCTTCCCATTGGGCCCGTTGTTTCCCGTATTCGGTTGCGTACCCCTGGAAAAGCGGCAGGGTCACCCCCAGGCCGACGCTCCAGGGGATGGAGAGTTGCGAACGGGTATCGTAGTTTCCGGCCAAGGTGGCATCGGCGCTTACGGTGGGCAACGCCCCGGCATCCTCTATGCGGGCTTGGGCCAGGGCACGCTGGACGTTGGCTTTGGCCTCGCCCAACTCGGGCCGGGTTTGCACAGCCAGTTCCATCAGCCGCTCCAAATCCTGGGTCGGCATGATGGGGTCCGATTCGGCCATGGCGGCCACCTGAACCGGACGCCCCAGATTCAGTCCCAACGACTTGGTCAAACGACCTTGCGCCTGCACCACCTGGGCATGCGCCACAGCGCGTGAGGCCAGCAACTCGGCCAGACGGGCCTCAGCGACCACCACATCGTATCGCCTTGCCAGGCCCACTTCATGGCGGGCTTTGGCCAGGGCGTACTGGGATTCGCCCTGGCGAATCAGTTCTTCGACGGCAGCCTTGTACCACATGGCTCCCTGGGCTTGGAAAAAGGCCTCTTGGACCTCTAACGCCAGGTCCAGCAGCGTGGCATGATGGCGAAATCCGGCAGCGGCCAGTTGGGCTTCAGCGCCTTCGATGCGGGCAGACCGAGCGGCATCAAAGATCAGATAACGAACGGTGAAATGGCCAGAAAACCCAAGACCGGGGTCGCTTTGGGGCAAATCCCCCCGCAGATTGCCCGAGACGTCGCCGTGGTTGGTGAGGGCGACGGCCTCGATGGCGTTTTCGACGCACCAGGCGATGTAGTCGCGGTAGGAGATGCGCGAACAGTCCGATGCCGGGTACGTGTGCGTATGGAGGTCGACGTTCATCGGCCCCGATTATAGACTTCGTGGAAGTATGCAGGGCACGCTTGATACGTTCGGCGTCGTCGAGATCCTGCAGATGCTCGGCAGGATGCGGCGTTCCGGCACCCTGCACATCGAGTGTCCGCAGCGGCTCATCGATATCCGTCTCGTGCACGGATGC
>CAYTWV010000150.1:0-9048 GCA_964442235.1 uncultured Myxococcales bacterium
TGCGGCCTGCGGATTCGAAGTCCGACGCTCTATCCAGCTGAGCTACGGGTGTATTCGCTTCCTCAAGGGACACTCGCAATGTGCACCTTTCGGAGCGCTTTCGGGTGAGTGAGGGGTCTCGAACCCCCGACCATTGGAACCACAATCCAAGGCTCTGCCTACTGAGCTACACTCACCACACGAGCATCCATCGTTCAAGGAGCGCAATCCGCACGCCTGAGAGGATTCGAACCTCTGACCTGCGGATTAGAAGTCCGCTGCTCTATCCAACTGAGCTACAGGCGTTCGCCGATTGTCAAGGTCCATCAGGACCGTTCCAACGAACGGGGCGTGTTATAGGGCCAAAGTGCGCCGGGTGTCAATGGGTTTTTTGCTGGAGCGGAAATTTAGGTGGATGCCGCCTGCGCCCAACGGCCCAACACAACAAGCCCATCCGGCGCAGGCAGCGCCGGGTGGGCAAGGCAGGCCCTAGGAGGCTGCGCAGTCGTGCTTGGCACGGCGAGCACGACCGACGACGGGCCAACGCTACCCACCTGGATGCCGCCTGCGCCCGATGGGCTTGTTACAGAGGGATGTTGCCGTGCTTCTTCCAGGGCCTCTCTTCCTGCTTGTCCAGGATCGATTCCAGGGCAGCGATGAGCTTGGGCCGGGTTTCGCTGGGCAGAATCACGTCGTCCAGATATCCCCGTTCAGCGGCAACCAGTGGGGTGGCCGTGCGGAACCGATACTCTTCTGCCAGTTCCTTGGCTCGGGCGTCTTTGGCCAGTTTCGAGGCCTCTTCGTCGCCTTCGATCTTGGCCGCATCAATTTCTTTGCGGTTGATGATCTTCACGGCACCTTCAGGTCCCATGACGGCAATTTCGCCCGTGGGCCAGGCAAAGTTGTAATCCGCCCGCAGGTGTTTGGATGCCATGACACAATAGGCACCGCCGTAGGCCTTACGGGTGATGACGGTGATCTTGGGCACGTTGGCTTCGCTGAAAGCATAAAGCAGCTTGGCGCCGTGACGAATGATGCCGCCATACTACTGTTGGGTCCCGGGCAAGAACCCCGGCACGTCCTCAAAGGTGATCAGGGGCACGTTGAAGGCATCACATACCCGCACGAACCGGGCCGCCTTCGTGGAGGCGTTGATATCCAGGCATCCGGCCATCATGGACGGCTGGTTCGCAACGATTCCCACGCTGTGACCGCCCAGTCTGGCGAAACCAATCAGGATATTCGGAGCGAACTTGGGCTGGATCTCGAAGAACGTCCCGTCATCCACCACCATCTTCAGGACCTGCTTCATGTCGTAGGGGCGGCTGGGGGCATCGGGAATGATGGAGTTCAGCTTTTCTTCGCACCGATCAACGGGATCGCTGGTGCTGACAAAGGGGGGCTTTTCCGTATTGTTCGACGGCAAATAGGAGAGCACGGCCTTGGCCATTCGGATCGCATCGGCTTCGTCGACGCCGGCAAGGTGCGCAACCCCCGACTTGCTCATGTGCACGTTGGGTCCACCCAGTTCTTCGGGCGTGACGTTCTCGCCGGTCACCGCCTTGATTACCTCGGGCCCGGTGATGTGCATGACCGAGGTTTTCTGGGCCATGACGATAAAATCGGTCAAGGCGGGCGAGTAGACGGCTCCGCCAGCGCAGGGCCCCAGAATCAGGGTAATCTGCGGGACCACTCCCGAGGCCATGACGTTGCGGAAAAAGATCTCGGCATAACCCGAAAGACTGCCGACACCTTCCTGGATCCGGGCCCCGCCGGAGTCGGCCATCCCAATGAAGGGTGCGCCGGACTTCATGGCCAGATCCATGACTTTGGTAATTTTGGATGCGTGTCTATCGCCCAGCGAACCGCCGATTACGGTGAAATCCTGACTGTAGAGATAGACAGTCCGGCCGTTAATCTTGCCGAAGCCTGTGACCACACCGTCGCCGACGGGCCGGTTCTTCTCCATATCAAAATCACGGCAGTCGTGCCGCACGAAGGTGTCCAATTCGTTAAAGGTGCCAGGATCCAACAGTGCGTCGATGCGCTCTCTGGCCGAGCCCTTGCCCTTTTCATGTTGTTTGGCGATGCGATCTGCGCCGCCGCCAGCCTTGGCCTGCTCCCGAAGTTTCAGAATTGCGTCAATGCGTTCCCGAGTCGTAGCCATGAAAGTCTCCTCAAGTGAATGTCCGGCTGCTACCTGCCGGCGAGGCGTCGAGTCTAGCCCGCTTCGTTCCATTTTCAAGGATTGCGTGGGAGCGCCCCATATAGGAAGGCCACGCTGCTTACTCCGCTGGACGCCCCCGGGGTTGCCAGTTAGACTGGCGCGGGGCCCGTCGAATTGGCTTCAAGCGGTAACAAACCAGGAGGCAGAATATGTCGTCAAGAAGGCTGGTCGTTGGGAGTTTTCCAACCCCATTCGACGGCGAGGCGGCTTATTACGAGTTGGGACTGCACCGCTTGGGCACCTTCCCACCCCAGGGCTGGAGCCTCGAAACGGTGGACCTGGGAACCGCCTCGGCCCAAGACCAGGCCAGCAAGCTCTTGCACTGCGGCCCCGACGCTATTCTGCTGCCCGTCTATCGTGACAAAGTCCTGGATGCGTTGGCCCTGACCAACGAACTGGGCGCCCAGGCGGGTTCCATCCCCTTGATCTGGAGCGGTTGGACTGCGCACACCCCCTACATTTCGGCTTTTGTGGCCGAGGGACGCAGTTTGGATCACCCGCACCTGCTGGTGTTAAGCGGCGAAATCGAGGCGGGCCTTCCCGGTGTATTAGTGGGCCTTGGGGCCGAAGCCTCGTTGGACGTGCTGACATCCCGCCTGCCCTATGTGAGTGGTTACGACCCCCGAGACAATCGTTGGGTGGGGCGTGGGCAGTGGGTTCAGGTGGCCGACGTCCAGACCTTGCCCTGCGTCTGGGATCAGCCGACCCCCATGCGTCCGCACGAAGGCGGCGCCGGCTGGATCGAACTCAGTCGTGGATGTGCCTATTCCTGCTCGTTTTGCATCGCCTGCTCCATGAAAGCAGGCGAAATTCGGGCTTGGCCTGGTGCCACGCTGGAGCGTGAGGTGGCCGCTGCCTATGGAGCCGGGGTCCGCATGTTTGGCTTGCTGGCGTCGGCGACCAATTACGATCTGAATTCGTTGCGCCACGTGGTGAAGGCCCTGCAAAGTCCCGATATTGGCCCCGTGCGAGTGGCGGGCACGGTGCATGCCAAATACCTGGACGATGAACGGCTGGCCCTGCTGTCTGCCCTGCGCTGGGAAACCATGATCGTGGGAGTTCAGACGTTCTCCCCCGAAGCGCAGCGGTTGATGCGGCGAAAAGAAGAGGCAGACCGTTTTGCCGAGGCCGTCACGAAACTGGCGGCCTTCGGGACCCCTGAAGTGGAGTTGATACTCGGGTTGCCCGGGGACACCGCTGAAGGCTTCCGCAAGTCCGTAGAGTTTGTCTTGGGACTTCCTGTGACCGTTTCGGTGTACCGTCTGCGCCTGGATCCCTGGTCCATCTATCTATCCGAGCGTCAATCCCTGGGAATCGAGGCCGATTTCCGCAACCTTGGGCGTGTGACCTCAATCCCGGGCTTTTCACAATCGGAAATGGAAGAGTCCGAGAATTGGTTGATGGGGCTTGGCAGGGTTCCATGGACGAGGCGGGCAAAGCGGTTGATGTACGACGGGCGCAGCATCTGGCCCACTCGCTCATTCAAGCCCCAAAATTGACCGGCGCCCTACCCTGCCGTACCCTTGCGACGGCGGAGGTGACCATGTTCAGGAATTCCACGCGTGTATTTTGCGGGGCCATGGCCCTGGCAGCGCTTTGTATTCAGGCCGGCGATGTGCAGGCCCAGACCAAGGACCGTTCCCGGCAATTTCCGGCTCGTTCCGTCGGCTTGGCGGGGCTGGGTCGCAGCTTTGCTTCAGGCCCCAGCGCCCTGTTTCTGAACCCCGGCTCCCTGGGGGCCACCTCGTCCTATCTGCTGGGCGGCGGTTACACCTACGGCAACGGCGCAGACGGCGGTAGCCACGCTTTTTCCGTCTCTTGGACCGACAGCACGCCGAACCCGTTCCACCTTGCGATGGGGTTGGTGTACGACTATGTGGACTACCCGGACGGCACGACACAAAACGCCCATGGCGCCATCGCCTACACTCTTGGGCTGCCCTCGTTGACCCTTGCGGTTGGGGT
The DNA here is from genome assembly GCA_964442235.1 of uncultured Myxococcales bacterium. Taxonomy (GTDB): domain Bacteria; phylum Myxococcota_A; class UBA9042; order CAIXZC01; family CAIXZC01; genus CAYTWV01. Next base: position 4,172 of record CAYTWV010000150.1, read on the forward strand.
CGGTGCGCACTATCTGGGTGGACTTGGGGACGAGGCGGAAACGATGACGGGAGATGCGGGGATGACCCTCACCTTCGCTCAGACGCTCTTCCTTGGAGTCGCCGGGTACAATCTGGTTTCGACGGAAGATACGCCGAGCCGGGGCGTGGGCGGCGGCTTGTCGTTCTGGGGTGGCCCGTTCATGATTGGGCTCGATGTTTCAGCCGATTTTGACGCGCTGACCCTGGATTCCGAGGGCGAGGCTACCACCGAAGACGTGGTGACCTGGTACGGTGGAGTTCAGTTCCAGATGATTCCCGAAGCCTGTTTCCGAGCGGGCGTGCAGTATGATGGCACCCATGGCCAAACTCGTGCGGCAGGTGGGTTGCAGTTCGTTCTGGGGCAGGCGTTCGGACTGGAATTTGGTTACATGCAGAATGTGGCCGATGGGGACGACATGAGAATTGGTGTCAATCTGGACCTTTACAATCCCTTCGGTTCGCCCCAGCAGTAAACTACTGGCCGGTACTCTTCAGGCTCAATCCCCCCGGATACGCATAGGACACATCACAGTCATAACCGTAGGCACTGACTGCGATCAGTTCGTCGGACGAAACCGTGTGCACCCCCTCCTGCACGATGACTTGTGCAACGGCCCAACCGCTGGGACCAGCAGGGGCTGCGGGCAGCGTGGGGGTCAGGAACATGGGAAGGGGTTTGTCATCGATTTTCACTTTGGTCTCGGTCCCGATCTTGAAAACGATGCTGAGGTAGTTTTCAGCGTATCCAGGAGGCGTCAGAACGATGTACTCCGAAAGATACTGGTGCATGGGCACAGCCAGGGTGAAGGCCGGATCCCCGATGCCAGTCATCCCGTCACATCGAGCGGTGAACCCCGTGTAATTGCTGCCCTGCATATAGTGCCCCAGCAACACAGGCCCCGTGGCGCTCAGTTCGAAGCTGCCTGCTGCCTCGAACTCCGACCACTGGCCTTTGTTCAGGGTAAAGGGGCCGGCCATATTGGGGCTGAGCGTCACGGTCACACCATCCTGTCCAGACAAGACCCGCCACGTGTCTTTCTGAGTGGGGCTGCGAGGTCGGAACGCGTCGCCGATGTACTTGGTTCCCCAGACTTGCACGGGATAAAGCTGAGATTCCATGTGATCGCAGTAGTTGACACCCAGCGGCACATTTGCGCACTCGTGGCCGCCAAACACGTTGATTTTTTTGTCTGCCTTGATCATGGTACCGGTCACGTCTGCCCCCTGCCCGCCATCGGATTCCAGGTTCAGAACATCGCCTTGAGCCAGGTTGAACACGTAAGGCTGCGATGGATTCGCACTCATAGCCGGGACGTTTACGCCCTCGAGCAGTTTGGTGGTTGGGGTGACCTCGACTTTCGTTACGCCTTCCTGGGTCGCTACGACGGTGAGGAAGCCGCGAAGTAATTGGGAGCCATCGTCGCGCTGCGGCCACGCCAACGCGATGTATTCCAGAGCGCCGACGTTTCCGGGCAACAGCAGGGAGGCATCGTTGGTGTAGACGTTCTCGCCGTTGAGGGGGTTGAATTGGTGGACCGTTACCGGCGCCGTGGACTTCACCCGGAAGCTCTTGTTCGTCTGAATGGAGCCATCAATATCGTGTCCCGTGGGCAGGATGAATACCTTCAAGGCACCAGGCTCCACTTCCATGCTGGGGACCTGCAATTGGGCCGCCGTCATGTCGACCGGGGGATTCGCAGACATATCTGTAAAGGTAATGGTTGCGGCCTTGGTAGACGACTTGGGCACACTGACCACAACGGCCACGTTGGCTACCGCCCCACCCTCGATATTGTCCAAGTCCACAGCCCAATAATCGCATCCAAGATATGAGTTTTCCTTCAGGTTCACTTCACAGAAGCTGATACATACGCCATCTTTACAGATGCCTCCATCGCAGGTTTCTGTAATGACCCAAGTGTACTTTCCATCGTTACCCAAAGTGCATTTCTGGACGCCCGTCATGCCCGCACAAACCACCGCATCGGGAGGGCACCCCAGGTCCTTGCACTCGCCGTTGTAGCACTTGAACGGGACCGAACAATAGTCGTCGACCCAATCGGTTCCGGTGCCATTGCAGACTCGGAACGACGTGGGCCCGGTGCAGGTTCCACCATTGGCTCCTGGCTCACAGATCACGGGGAAACACGAGCCCTTGTCACAGGCAGTCAGTTCGGGGCACGCAGCCGCATCGAATCCGGACCCGTCGGCTCGGCACGTTCCCAAAGTGTTGATCCCCAGGCAAGCCGTGTTCCCGGCTTCGCAAGCCGTGGTGGCATCCACAAACTCCGGACCCACGTCCACAGGCACGATCTCCTGGGGCAGATCCGAGACCAAATCATCCAAATTCAAGCCGTCGCTGGAGCCGGTGCAAACGCCATCACCGCATTCGGCTTGGCAGGCCTCTTTTAGGACCCAAAGCATCTGTAAGTTGGAGACCTCACAGGCCAGCACAGCGGGCTTCCCGAACTTGGTCATGCCACATACCAGTTTGCCCCGGTCGCCACTTTCGCAAGCCAGCCCTTCCGATGCCGTGGTCCCCTCGGTCTTGGTAGAGCAGGCCAGTTGGCCGACCACCAAGGTCAAAAGGACTGTGACATTAGCTACGATGCCCACTGCGCCGCCAAACGCTTTCGAAACCTGCATGATTTCCTCGCCTTCTCTTTCGTGCGGGAATTCTACAGCAGCCACCCGACCATGCGCAAGCGATGCGTTTGTGACAGCGACGGCAACTGTTGATGCGCAGCGGGTTGTGGGCTAAGCTAGGGCCCGTGTTCGAAGGAGACTCCATGCTGGTACGTGAGCCCGACACCCGAAGCCCTTCCTTTTTTGCCACGATGGGAGTCATCGGGGTCATCATCGAGTTTCTGGTCCTGATATCGGCTCAGGCCGCTTCCCGTTTGGACCTGATTGACGGCCTGGCTGGCCAGGGGCTGATGTTTCTGCTGGTTTTGTCCCTGGTCTACCTGGGTTCGCAGGTGCTGGGTCTTCTGCATGCAATCCCCCCGGTTGCGGGGATGAGTTTGGCGCTCCTTGCCACCCTCTTGGGTTGGCTTGGAGCCTTTGCCGCGTTCATGATGTTGCTGACTTGCATCGGAATGCTGCTGGTCAGTTTTGTCTGGCTTCCCGTCGCCGCAGTGCTTCGGCGCACAGGCCGAAAGGGCGGCTGGAAAGCCGCTTCAATGCCGCTGACCGCCCGCAGTTCGGACGCAGGGTAAACCACGGTGCCCCTGGACTTTGCAAATCCGCTTCTGCTGCTTTCGCTGGCCGTCGGGGCCGTCTTTGTTTTGTTGACCGTTGTCTCTTACCCCAAACTCTGGTTTTTTCTTCTTATAGCCAGTTACCCGCTGGTCATGGCGACCAGCGTCGTCTCGCTGGAAGCCGCAGAAATCATGGCTTCGCCAGCGAAGTTCGCCGGATTCATCGCCATGGGCGGAACCGTCTTTGACGCCTTGCGCCGGTCGAAGCGGCCCCGAATGAACTGGTGGCTGACGCTTTTGACTGCCATGATGACGGGTGCGTATGTCGTCAGCGCTGCCTTGAATTACTCCCCCATGAGTCACTGGTTGCTGCGAATGGTCAGTACCATTCTCTTCTTCATCCTGGCCGACTATTGGGGCCAAACCCCGCAAGACCTTCGGAACATGAAGAAGGCCCTTGTCTGGTCGGTGCTTGTCTCCTCGCTCTTTTCACTGGTTTACTCGACGTTCGTGAGCCCGGTCAGCGACGGGGGCCAATTCGCTTCCCGATACGGCGGCAGCTTCATCAACCCCAACGGTGCGGCGGAGTATCTGCTGGTCTCCTTTGCGATGTGCCTCAGTCTCGTTTTGGACTATTTCAACCAGAAGCGGACGTTTCAGTGGATTGTTTACGCCGTGGTGGCCTTCTCCCTTCTGGCATTCCTGTACAGCACGGGGTCCCGAGGCGGCTTCCTGGGGTTTGCGGCGTTCCTGGTCTGTGTGTTCGCCGTCGCCTGGCGCGATCTTCGAGGTCGGTTTGCCTTGCCCATCTTGGCCGTAGTGGGTTCCATCGTCGTGGGAACTATGGCGCCCCAAGTGTTTCAGGACCGAATTCGGCAGGACTTGCTTCGGGAAGGTAGACGGGCAAAGTCCATCGATACGGTGGAACAGCGGCTGCAGCAGATTGAGGTTTCCATCGAGGTGTTCAAGAACAACCCCATCATTGGAGCTGGCCCGGGCAACGTGCGTGCGGCCATGGGGCGCCGACTGGCCATGAGTTTTTCGGTGCACAATCGGTACTTTGAGGCTCTCGCCGCAAGCGGGCTGACTGGGTTCATCCCCTACATGCTGATGACGCTTCTTGCGTTTTGGTGGCTGTACAAGGCAAACAAGCACCCAGCGCCTGGAATGGGGCTGGTCTCGGCGGTCGATCTCTCTTTAATGGTGGGCTTGGTGATCTCTTCCATGTCGCAGACCACCGTCTTCGAAAAAAGCGTCAGTCTGGTGATGGCCATTGCCGGCGCTCACCAGACCATTCGACTGAATGCATTGGCATCCCCGTCCAAACCAGCCGCTCAGGACCCCAAACTCTCCAGGTAGTGCTGCGCGTCCAACGCGGCCATACACCCGGTTCCCGCTGCCGAGATCGCTTGTCGGTAATGCGGATCCGCCACATCTCCCGCAGCAAAGACCCCTTTCACGTTGGTCCGAGTGAACCCATCCAACTTCAGATATCCGTTGGGCAGCTTGTCCAATTGGTCGCCAAATACGGCCGTGTTGGGGTCGTGCCCGATGGCCATGAACACTCCGTCCACCGCCATCTCTTTCAGGGTCCCGTCCACGGTGTTTCGAATGCGAATTCCCTCGGGGGAGACGTTCTCGTTGGGATTGACAATCA
>CAYTWV010000151.1:0-9043 GCA_964442235.1 uncultured Myxococcales bacterium
CTCGTTTGAACAGAAGATCAAGGCTTTGCTGACGCCATGAGAAACGCTGCATTTGTCACCGCACTGCTAGGTTTGGTATTGGGCAGCAACAGGGCGTTGGCCGATCCAATCTCGTTTGGCGACTTCGAACTGCTGCTGACCGAAACGCTGTATGTGGATTGGCATCAGGATAACGAAAACCAGGACACCCTGGACGACGAGTTCCTGGACTTCAAGAACCGGCTCAATATCGCCTTGCAAAGTCGCTGGTTGCAGGCAGGCCTACGCCTGGATGTGGCCCAGTTCCTTCCCCAGAACAAGGGCGACGAAAGCGAAGCGTTTAAGGACCGTTTTCGGAATGACCTGAACGTCGAGAAGTTCTATGTGAAGATCCGTGAGGGTGGCTTCCTGATCGAAGGCGGCGACGTTTACGGTACGTTGGGGCGGGGCATCTCGCTCTCGATCCAGAAAGTGGACGAACTCTCCACCGATGCCTCGTTAAGGGGTGCAAAAGCCTCTTACCGTGGCAGGGGCCTGAACTTCATGGCTCTGGGCGGATACAGCAACATCGTCAACGTGGGCGATCGCGTCGAAGAGTACATCGAAGATCCTCGGGACCTGGTTGGCGGCGTGCAAATGGGCTACAGCCCCTTGCCCGAACTGGAATTCTCGGCACACAGCAGCTTTGTTAAGGATCGAATTGACTGGTCTTCGCTCAGCTCCCGAGGGGACTACTCCAGAGATCACCTTTGGGTGGTGGGGGGGACACTCAGTTTGCCAAACTTGTGGGACGTGGGCTCCTTCCAGGTCGAATACGACTATGTGGCGTGGGATTTGGTCTCATTCTCGACGGATCCCGAATCGGGAAGCATGCGTTATCCCGTGACGACCTCGTCGGGGCATGCCGTATATGCCACCGGTACGGTCGGGTATGGGTATCTTCATGGGGTCCTCGAATTCAAGTACTACGATGGCATCGGCCAGGGCGAAAATTCGGTGCTGGGCAAAGAGGTTCGCACCACCACAGGGCTGAAGGACTTTGTCTATTACGGTGTGTTGCCTCCCCTGGAAGACGCCGGGTTGTTCAAACGGCCCAACTATTATGACCAATGGGGCGTCCGGGCACGGGTGGACGGAGAGATTCCGGGCCTGGGTTCGATTCTGTACGCAAATTACGCCCATTTTGATGGCCTGTCCGACGAAGAGGGGCCCGCCGGCGACCAATCGGTGCGTCATGTGATTCTGGGTGTTGAACAGCGTTTGGACGAGTACTCCATTGGCGGTTCTATCCAGGCTGGACGGCGCTGGGACAAGCTGGGGTTTGAGTACGACCGCACGGTGACCCATGGGGATGCCGAAGTGCATTTCCCCATCTGGGGACCCCTTAGCATGGAAGCGGCCGGCCGCATCGAGTATTACGATGACGCGTTCGAATTCACAGAGGACTTTACGTTGGCAAAGAGTTCTGTGACCTTGTCGTTTGCTCCGATGTTCGCTATTTCGGGGACTTACGAGTATTCTGATGAACCCCCTGGCGGCGATGGCTATTTCGACCGCAATTTCTGGTCTGGCGAAATTTTGTGGCGGTTTGCCTCGGATAGCTTCGCCAAGATCTTTGTGGGGACCACCCGCGGCGGACTTAAATGCGCCGGCGGGATGTGTCGGGTTTTCCCTCCATTCGAAGGTGTGAAAGGGGAACTGACGCTTCGGTTCTAGGCAGGCGGCGCAGGGGTCCCGGTTGGCGGGATAAGGAGTACACATCATGACGATTCGTCTCAAATTGGCTGTCTTGTTTGGGCTTCTGGCGGGTGTGCCGGTGTTGGGGTGTTCTTCCGGGGGCACCACTCAGACCACTGACGGAACCTCTCAGTCAGATACGACCAGTCATGCAGACGGGACTCCCGCCGATGGGGTCTTTGTGGACTTGGGCAAAGACCAGCCTCAGTTCCAGGACCAGCGTGATGACCCTGATTTGCCGCCCGACTTCTCCGGCAAGGACAACGTGTTCGACTGCGGGGCCGACTGTGAACTGCTGCCTCAATCGGACCTGGGCAAACCTTGTGAGGCCAATGGCGACTGCAAGAGCGGGTATTGTGTCCCCTCGGACATCGGCTATATCTGTTCGATCTCGTGTGTGGACGATTGCCCGCTGGGATGGAGCTGCAAGGCCGTCTCGGGCATGGGCCCCGACGTGTTGTTCGTTTGCCTGCCCACCGTGGACAAGATGTGTGAGCTGGCCCCGGAATGTGAAGCCCAGGCCATAGAGACCGAGGCCTGCGGAAACTGCGGCATTCGCACCAGAACCTGCGGAAAAGATTGCCAATTCGGGGAGTGGAGCAACTGTGGCACCGAGGGTACGTGCGCCAAAGGCGATTGGCAGCAGGAGACGTGTGGTTTCTGCGGTACTCGGGGCCGGGAGTGCGACGAAAACTGCACATGGAAAGAGTGGGGAGACTGCACGGACCAGAAAGACTGCGCCGTAAATGCTGTGGAAAAAGAGTCCTGCGGCCTGTGTGGCGAACGCAGCAAAACCTGTTTGGATGGATGTGTCTGGGGCGAATTCGGCGCTTGTCAGGGACAGGGGGCCTGCAGCCCCGATGACGTCAGCACCGAGGTCTGCGGCAAGTGTGGCCAACGAGAGCGAATCTGCACCGACGCCTGCGGTTGGGGTGAGTGGGCCGAATGCCTGAACCAGAAAGACTGCGTGCCGAACGAAGTGATCACCGAGGCGTGCGGAAACTGCGGCCAGCGCTCCAAGAGTTGCAGTTCCCAATGTTTGTGGAGTGATTGGACCGCATGCCAGGGTGAAGGCGGCTGCCTGCCGGGTGACCAGCGAAATCAGGTGTGCGGGAAGTGCGGTATCCAATATTCAAGCTGTCTGGACGGCTGCGGATGGGAAGAGTGGGGCATTTGCCTCAACGAGAAGGCGTGTGTGCCTGGCGAAGGCCAGACCGAAGCCTGCGGGAAGTGCGGCGAGCGCTCCAGGCAGTGCACCAATAGCTGTGAGTGGAGTGACTGGGCCGCCTGTCAGGGGCAGGGAACCTGTCTGCCCGGTGAAACTACCTCGGTGGTGTGCGGAGACTGTGGAACCCAGCAGCGGCTCTGCCAGCCCACATGTGAGTTTGCGGATGTCGGCACCTGCTCCAATCAGGGAGTCTGCACCCCCGGGGCGCAGGAAACCCGTTCGTGCGGAGACTGCGGCTCTCAGACCCGTTCCTGCACGGCCACCTGCGGCTGGTCCGATTGGGGAAGTTGCACCGGCCAGGGCGTCTGCTCGCCCACCGAGACCGAAATTGCTGCCTGTGGCAACTGCGGAACCAAGCTGCGAACCTGCACCGACCAGTGCAAATGGGGCGATTATGCGGCTTGCCAGGGCCAGGGGGCCTGCACTCCGTTGGCTACCGATTCCATCCCCTGCCAGAACTGCGGCTCACAAACCCGTACCTGCACCAGCGCCTGCCAGTGGGGCGACTATGGCTCTTGCCTGGGCCAGGGCGCCTGTTCTCCGGCAGCGACCAAGTCCGAATCATGTGGTAAGTGCGGAACTCGAACCGCCGTCTGTTCGGCCACGTGTGGTTGGGGATCGTGGAGCATTTGCCAGAACGAGGGCGTGTGTGCCTTGGGCGAAAACGCTGCCTGCGAAGTCTGCGGCACCAAGTCCTGCACCGCAAGCTGCACTTGGGGGGCGTGCAACATCGGGGCTGTGGATGCCTTCGAGCAGAACGACACCCAGTCCGCTGGTTACACGTTGCAGGGAATTGACGACGACGAAACGGCCCGATTGGCCGATGCCAACATCAATCCGACGTATGATGATGACTGGTATATTATCACGATTACGGACAAAGTATTCCACACAATAGAACCAAGATTTACGCTTCGTAATGTGCCATCGGGCCAGTCGTATCGGCTTTATGTCTATTATGACTGCAATAAGAGTTCAACGTATTACACTCAGACGATCACCGTGACCGGCTCGGGCACGATTACGCTGGACGTGGGCGGCTGCTACTCGAATATCTTTGATGACGACGATTCGGGCAAGGTCTACATCCAGGTGGATCCGCAGACATCGGGCTCATGCAGTTACTACCAGCTTGAGATCATCGCATAGGCGGGTCGTCCCTCCATCCCTCACGCCGGTCCTCCGTCCCTCAACCCTCCTCCTTCCTCCCTCAACCCTCCTCCGTCCCTCACTCCTTGCCGTCCCTCACTCCTTGCCGTCCCTCACTCCTTGCACCCTCAACCCTCCTCCGTCCCTCACTCCTTACCCTCCTCCGTCCCTCACTCCTTGCACCCGGCCAACACTTTCAGAGCTTGCGGCAGTTGGTCAAACGACTCGGCCTTGCCCTGGAACATTCCGCCCGCACCGCCGCCACGTCCGCCAAGAAGTGCGGCTACCTGCGGTCCCACTCGGTTCAAGAGATCTTGTGGCCCCACCAGCAGAAAGACGCCGGGACCTTCGCCGCCGGCCAACAATCCCACCCACTTGGGGTCCTTGGCCAAGGCCGCATTGGCCACGGCCTTCAGAAAATCCATGCCCGCATCGGTTCGGTGCAAAAGGCTGGGCTGGCCGGACTGAACCAGCGTCTCGCCGATCAGCCCCGCCAGCTCTTTGCGCAGCATGCGCTGTTCGCTTTCCAGAGTCCGGGTCTCTTGCAACAGCCGCTCTACAGCCGCCACATGTTTGTCGGGACCCGTGGAGAGTATCCGGTTGAAGTGCTCTTCTCGCTGCACGGCCCCACGTAACCAGGCCAACGTCCGTCCCCCAGCCACAAAAAACAGGCGGGTGGCCCGGCTGAGCTTCTGGACTGCCATCAGCTTCACCATCTGCAATTCGGCCGTATTGGCGACATGGGTCCCGCCACAGGTGTTCAGATCCAACCCCTGAATTTCCACCAGCCGTACCGGCCCGATGAACCCATCGGGAAGCCCTCGACTGCGCACGGCAAGCGCCTTCATCTCTTCGGCCTGTACCACTTTGATGGAAACGGGCAACGCACGGCGGATGGCCTGGTTGACGCGGTCCTCCAACTCCTGAAGTTGGGATTCGGGCAGTTGTTCTACGTTCAATTCGATGTCCGACAGCTGCGCCGACAAGTGGAACGCCACGGTTTTCCATCCAAAAAGATCCAGTGCCGTAGCCGTAAGCAAGTGCTGCGCCGTGTGCTGCTGCATATGATCGTACCGCCGCTGCCAGTCAATGCAGGCGGTCACCTCTCCGGCCAGAGCCGAGGGTACCCGATGAACCAGACGTCCGGACTCGTCCTTGCGCAGGTCCAGCACTGGCAACCCGCCCACGGTGCCGAAGTCCGATGGCTGGCCACCCCCGTCGGGATAGAACGGCGATTTGGCCAATACCACATCAAACCCACCCTGCTCAGAGGGAAGGCACTCGATCACGGTGGTCTGAATTTCTTTTAGCGTGGCGTCCAACTGACAATCCAGCAGTTCCATAGTTCTCCCCGTACCCAACTATAACGTGGTCTTTCTGGTGTCTGGCTCAGGCTCTGGTACAGACCCTAAACTCTCAACCATTTCATCAGGTTCGATGCAGCATACCGGCCACTGGCCATACACCCCGTCAACAGGTAGCCGCCCGTGACTGCCTCCCAGTCTAACATCTCTCCGGCGCAGAAGGTGCCCGGAACTCGCTTCAACATCAAGCCCGGGTCCAATTCGGCAAACGCCACGCCGCCCGCAGTGCTGATGGCCTCTTCCAGGGGTCTTGCGGCCGTGAACACCAGGGGCAGTCCCTTAATGGTCTTGGCCAACAAAGGCACGTCCTCAAAAGATTGGGCCGGCAAAACCTCACGCAGCAGCACCGCCTTGACGTCTCGCAAACCCAAACGTCGCTCCAGGAAACTGGCCCACGTGCGTCCCTGTCTTGGAACATTCAGTTCTTTCATAACCGTGGTCAGGGACAAGTCGGGAAGCAAGTCCAGCACGGCCCGACAGCGGCCGGAGGCCTGGATTTGGTCTCGAATTCGGGCCGAAAAGGCGTAGATCAGCGGCCCTTCCAAGCCCGTGTCGGTAATCAGGCACTCGCCGCGTTTGTGATGGGAAGGATCCGGGGCGTTGCCCAGGCCCAGCCCCACGTTCTTCAGGGGCTTACCCGCATAATGTTCCGGGATATAGGGGCCCCAGGCCACATCAAATCCGCAATTCGACGGTCGCAGCGGCGCAACCCCAATGCCATGCTGTCGGAAGGCCTGAACCCATTTCCCATCCGAGCCGGTCTGAGGCCAACTGCCTCCACCCAGGGCCAGAACGGTGGCGGATACCGAGCCCAGCGGGGCGACATTGCCCTGCGGGTCCTTCATCAGCACAACTCCGCCGGAATCCCATCCCTGCCAACTCCATCCGAATTGCATCTGCACACCTTGTTGTTGCAGACGGGCAAGCCAGGCCCTTAGCAGTGGAAGTGCATCCATGCCTTCGGGAAAGACCTTGCCCGAGGAGCCCACGAAGGTGGGAAATCCCAGTTCCGCTGCCCATTGCCGCACCTGGGCCGGGCCAAATGCCTCCAGCCAGGGCCGTACCTGTGGCCCCGCCACACCATAGCGTTCCAGAAACGGCTCCAACTCCTGGTCATGGGTCAGGTTCAGGCCCCCCTTACCAGCCACCAGAAACTTCGCCCCCGCCGAGGGCATGGCGTCATACACCGACACCTGGATACCCGCCGCGGAAAGTACCTCCGCGGCCATCAACCCGGCGGGTCCAGCACCGATCACCGCAACATGTTTTTGAATCGACACGAATGATCACCTAAGGGAAAGGGGGCCTATTTCGAGGGGCATTCTACAAACGAGCAAGCCCAAGGGGCCACCGGCGGGGTTTGTTTGGACTGCACCATCTGCCACCACTGCTGGTCGGTCAGGCGCTCTGGCGCTGTGAATTCGAACCAGGAAAGCAGCCCGCCAAGCACTACACCTTGGGTCTGGCCCCGAGGAACCAACGCAAACATCTCATAGGGCAGGCCCACGGCATCGTGCAGAACCTGGCCTCGCTGAGGATTGAACAGCAAATCCACCACCAGCGTAATGCCCCGTTCGTTTCGGCCCTGGTCGCCACCCGTCGTATAGCCCGATTCGTGGCTGTGCAGGCCTGTCATGTAGGACTCCAGATGCCCGCCAAAGACCCGGATCTTCTCTTCTTCTTCGGGCAGCAGCGCCTGACCAGCCAGATGTTTGCGAGCCATCTTCTCGAAGAAATCGGCCGCACGAGCCAGCCGCTCTACACTGGTCGGCCCCCCGTACAAATCGGGGAAGTGCCATTCCAGGCTTCCCGTCTGCACCCCTTCGTTGATGGAATCGGGTTCTCCGGAATCCACGCCCAGGAATCGGCTTGTCTGCCTGGCCAGTTCGGCAAGGTCACGATAGAACTCCGGCACTGGCTCGACCCACGCCGGGGGGGCGGGACGGTCGGGCACTTCAAACAGCAACGCGACCAGCGTGTCGCCATCGCATTCCACAGCCATGTCCTGCGCCGAGTACAACACCAGATGATGTTTCACCTGCGTGAAGCCGGCCAACGCCGTCTGCAGCAAGCGGAAACGATAGGCGTCGCTCTTGGCAAACCCTGGCAAGTTGGCCGTTCCATCGGGGCGAGTTGCCGCCAGACCCTTCACCAGCTTGATCCAACGCACATACAACGTGTCGGCTTGCAAACCCGCCGTTACGCTGGCTTTCGCCTTGAGCAGTTGTGCTTCGTACTGCGGCAGAGTCCAGCTGTCGTCCGGATTAGGCTGAATCAATTCCATCACGCCAGGTGTTTCCATGGCCGCAAACAGGTCCAACGCAGTGGGCATGCCTCGAACGGCCAGGTCGGGGTAGGTCAGAAAACGGAAAACCTCTGTGTCCATCACCAGCCTGGGGGCCAGGATCCGAACTTCCATAGCGTCGCCCCGCAGCAGAGCCATGGTGGGCGTGCGAACCTTCAACGGACCAAACGACTGGGTCAACGCCTCTTCGCCGGCCTTGCCGCTGTGACCCTTCGGGGCCTTGCCATTGGGATATTTGGCCACGACGTCGGACAGTGTCGGTACCGCCGGCAACCCAGCCAAGGCTCCCGTCACACCTTCGATGACCTTTTTGGTATCTGTCGCATCCTGGTTCTTCTCCAGCGCAAAGGCTGCCTGGATTCCCACTTCATCCAGCGGGAACGGCATCTGCGACAGCCACTGCACGGCCAGGAAATAGTCCCGATACCCGGGGGCATCATAGTGGCCACGAGGTTTGGCCAAGGTGAAGTCCACTTTGTATTCCATGCCGCCCACGGTCACAGATTCGATCTGCAAGGTGACCATACGCTGAATCCCCTGCTTCACATCCGATCGGATTGCGGCAGGAAGGGCAGCGATGGCCTTCTCCAACCTCTGCTCCCGGGTCTCGGTTGTCTTCTTGGGGGCTCCTTCGGCGCCCGCTTCGTCCACGCCACCTTGTTCCCACGGCGGAACCAAATCGTTGGAAGCAAAGTCGGGCATTCCGGCCTCAAGAATCACCTTCGGCACCGCAAACAGGGTCTGGATGTACACCCCGGACGGACCCTTCAGCCCCTTCACCGCCTCCAGACCCAGGCTGCAATACTCCAGCACATCCGTGGCCATCAAGCGCTCTCGTTCCTGAAGCATGCGCGAAAACACATCGCTGAACGCCTGCAAGAGGGCATCGGGGGTCACCAGGATGCCTCGGTCACGGTATCGGGCCTTTTCGTAAAGGTGGAAGAACTCTTTCTCTTGGCTGGGCAGCGCCACAAACTGATTTTTCACCAGCGAACCAGGCAGGCCACCGCCAAAAAGTTCCGGATAGTGAACCAGGTCACCGACGGTTTGCAGCGGGCACGATGTGGACGCCACAAAAAGGTGATTCTGGCCCTGCACGGGGGCTATCCACGCCACCGCATCCCCCTTGGGCGAAAACGAGACATCCAGCCCCGCCGAAACCGACTTTGTCTCTTGGCCTTTGGCAGCACTTCGGTCCAGCATGGTGCCTTGTGAGGCAGCGGCAACCCACAGCAGCAACTGGTTGTGAGAGAGCGCCACGCGGTCACCCTGGATTACGGA
>CAYTWV010000152.1:0-9031 GCA_964442235.1 uncultured Myxococcales bacterium
GTGCACGGACGTAGATGAGTGCGCTGCGGGGCTGGACGACTGCCTGGATGCCCCTGGAACGTGTACCAACAACATTGGCGGTTTCTACTGTGGCTGCGAGGACGGCTACGAAGGCGACGGAGTACCCGTCGAATTGGGCGGCGCAGGCTGTGTCCTGCAAAACCCACGACTGACTGTTCCGACCCGCATGATCAACGACAAACCCCTCACGCTGCGAGCCCAGATCCTGGACGCAACGGCCCATGTGGACCCCTCGGGATGTTATGACGACTTGGGGACCGTCTCCATGACCCGCCTCTCCGATGGGCAGGATATCCCATTGACCGTAACGGTATTTGACGACCATCTCCCCATCCCTGAAGACTCCGTTCGTTTCTATCATGGCGTGGGCAGTGTTTCGTTCACCCTGGACGATGGAGCGAATGTGCCGGCCGGCAAGTATCAGGTTATGGTCACCATCAACGGCCTCACGGCCCGCAAACTGGTCACCATCGAAGCCAACCCCACCTGGCGAGTGATGCCGGCGACCCTCACGGGAGACAACCTGGTCTGGGGCCCCAACGAGAACATTCGCATTTCCGAGCACTTCACGGACGTTCCAGTGGGCAGCACTCTCGTCATTCATCCGGGCACTCTGGTCATGGTTGACACAACCGGAGCACTGGAAGACGGCACTCTCATCAACGTGAACGGCAGGATGGAAGCCGTTGGCCGACTGGGCAGCCCCATCGCCTTCTTCTCGGAGAAGGGACCGGCCGCCATGACCCATACGGTCTCGGATTCACTCTCCAACGTCAACGCTTGGCGAGGCTTCAACTTCTGGGGCTCGGACAGTTCAGTTCTTCGTTGGGTCATGCTGACGGGCGCCGGAAATGGCATCGTCATCAGCCATCCCCGTCCCCCAATCCTTAACATTCGCGACACGCACAACCTGCTGGTCGAAGACTCGGTGTTCACCGATGCCACAGGCATGGTCTTCCAGTCGCCCGGAACCGGAAGCAACATCATCCGTCGCTGCTTGGTGTCCCGAGTGGGCATCGGCGCCGAGTTTCTCTCCAGTGGACACACCCTTCTAATCGAAGACACCTGGTGGACCGGCATCGGCAGAGGCCCCAATACACCCATACGCTTCGATGGCGATGGCATCCACGTGGATGGACTGAACTCCGACCAGACCATCCGGCGATGTATCGTCGCGGATATCGGCGATGATGGTCTGGACCACAGCAACTCGACTTTCGCCTTGGAGGACGTGGTGATTCACGACGTCAAGGACAAAGCGATGAGCATGACGGCAGGCTTGGGCGTCTTCGTGAACGTCCTCATCTATAATGCTGGAAGCGGCATACGAGGCACAGCACACGTCTATAACAGCACTGTCGTAAACACTCCATCCCCTATTGTGGTCCCTCAGATTGTTCAATCGACCATTCTTTGGCCCCAAAGCATCTACACATGCAACGGCGATATCGACTACACCCTCCTGGGCAGTGCTGCCGACTTGGCGTGTGGTGATGGCAACTTCTCGATGGATCCCTACTTCGTGGATCCGGCCAACTGCGACTATCGAGTGGCCGCAGATTCTCCCGCCGCAACCGCTGGCCCCGACGGCGACCTCATCGGCTGGCCTGGTTATCCGGTGTTCAACCCGTAGTAGCCCCTGGAAACCGTTTGATGTCCCCGCCAAGTTGTTTCGGGGCCCCGTGGGGCCTCAGACAGCGACCCCCATTGGACCATCCACGAAGCTGGTGTGGCAGTTAGGGGTTCGCTTCAGGGCAAGCCGCCATGGCATCGAGCAGAACCTGCCGCCGACCTTCCACGTTAGCAAGCGCCCACTCCATGGCGGCGGTGATGTCGGCCCGAGCCCCAGAAAGCGTGGCAGCGTCTGGGTTTTCGGCAACCATCTCAGCGCAGGCCGCAGCGGTCTCGTCATCGTTCAAAACGGTCCACAACTCAGCCTGGACCTCGGCCATGGTCGCCTGCATCTTTTCAGGGGTCAATTCGGCCAGCACAAGCTGCATGGCGTTTAGGTAGCGCTTGTAAACAGCGGTAGAATAGATAAGTGCATAATCGATTTCGCCCTCGGCACAATAGGTCACACCACAGGCATCATCAATAGCGCGATCGCCGGTTCTATGGCACGCACTGAACAAATCGTCGGTGTCCCACCCCATCGTCCTGAAACGCTCGACCCCATCCTCGAGGCTGGAGGAGAAGAACACCTCGTCAATCCAGTCACCATTCTCCAGCAAACTGTAGGCGGCAAGCAACCGCATGTAGTTGTCCAGGTCCAGCCAACTGTCCAGATAGGACTCCAAGGCCTCGGGCGGTTCGATTGCCACCATGTCGCCGTACTCCTCGAAGCGCAGTCGAGCCTCCTCGGCCAACACGGGGTCGTTGGGATACTTGACCTCGGCCGGCCACGCATCGATGTCATATTGGCGCCGAATGACGGACGCCAGCCCAAGGCTGGTATCCCGATAGGCTCGCTCTGCCTGATGAACGATCATGTAGGGGCCTTGGTTCTCCCCATCAATTCGAAGCCTTACGTATCCGAACCGCGGGGGGAAAAGCCCCAGGGAGGCCAGCAGTCGGTCGCCGAATACCTGGCCGAAGTAACGCAAGTCCTGACACATCGAAATCAGGATGAACCGGTCCGACGCAAAATCGTGCCGAAGCCGACGACGTGCCCCATCCAACTCGAGGGTGATGCTCTTTCGGCCACACGCAAGCGTGCCCTGACCATGAAAATGGCCCTCGGCGGGAATGGGCGCACCACCCCCCAGGGTCACTGTTGTAGCAAAGGGGTCGATGATCCTGTTTGTGTAGAAGTAGTTGTACACCAGCCTCTCGGATGGTGTGAAAGTCAGCGCAATTTCTGTCGGGAAGGGATAGGCGTCTACCGCTGCCTGGGTGGGGTCACAAGTCAGGTTTGCCAAGTCCTCTGAGGGTGTAGGAGCTACCAGACGGAACCTTGTGGAGCCAATGTGAAGGGTGAACGGCTGGCCCGAGGCAAAGAGCGGACACGCACCGATACGGACCACGGCGGCCCTGCGCACAAGCAGGTCGGCGACCAAAGCCTCTGCATCAAGAACCGGGTCCTGGATTGCATCAAGCGACACGGTCTGCACCGGCCTTAAGTGCCCCGGAAGTGTCTCCTCGACAGCCTCGCCCACGACCACGATGGATCGGAGAGGAGAGGTGTATTTGCTTTCCAATTCACCCATCAGATCTCGCAAGTCCGCCATGAAGGGTTCTGCCGTGCGCCCCGGCTCCGGGCCCACAGCGGCCAGTTGAGCGTGGGCATGCGCCCGGTCCGCCAGCAGGACGGTAGACAATTCGGCCAGCAGCACCAGTTCCTCCCGTGCCACCAGCAGCGCCACGCGCTCGCCTTTCGGAAGCGCCTCGATGATCGCATCGGCTGCGGCAAGGCGAGTGGCGTTTTCAACTGCGTCCTCGGCTGGCACAAGCACGACAGCCGTCATTCCGGCAACTGGCGAGACCGCTGCCATGGCTACTTCGATGTCCCCATCAGGGGTCTCGATCCAAACACCGGGCCAATCCCCAGAGTTTGCGTCAGCAGGAGGTAACTCCACCAAGAACTGCAGTCCGCTGCCCGGCCAGTTCAAAAGCCGCATGATAGCGGCAGGCACCTGCGGTTCTGGGACCGAAAAATCGCTTACATCGGCGTTCAGATCCAAGTCGGGCTCTGCGTCAGCACACGAGTCCGCCGGGCAGTCGGAAATCCCATCCGATTCAACGAAGTCAAGCAGATCGGTCCAGCCACTCTCATCCCCACAATCATTCAAATCGGATGCCCCATCACACAGGGTACCCGTGTCGGTCGATCCATCGGCCACCTCCAGCACGTCCACGATATCGGGCCAGATTACCGAATCAGACAGCGGGTCTGTGTCCTCCGTCCCTGGCAAATCCTCCGTCCCTGGCAAATCCTCCGTCCCTGGTAAATCCTCCGTCCCTGGCAAATCGGAACACTCGGTTGTATCCGGAACTGTCACCACGTCACTGAGTACTTCGACGTCCTTCAACAAATCCAGATCGGCGCCAGCGTCCGGATCAGGCCCCAGGTCGGCATCAGAATAGAGGTCCATGGTATCGGGCTGGGGCTTGACGTCGCTTTTGGCGTCGACATCCTCCACCAGGAAATCCCCTCGCAGGTCCGTCATGTCGGGCAGGGAGTCCTGATAAACAACGTCGGGGCCCGCTACAGTCTTGGAGCCGCAGGCGGTCCCCAACACCGAAAGGGCCAGCGACAACGCCGTTACAGCGGTGCGAATGTCGCCATATCGAATCGAAAAGCAGTTCAAACAATCACCTCAATGGACGCCGAGCATCATTGGGACGGCCAATTCCGAGATTCGGCGAACCTCCCGGTCAACACGAGGCGCCTTGGTGCCTCCACGGGCCTCCACATCAGTCCGCTGCATCATGGGCAACTTCCACCCGTTCTGGTGACGACGATAGTGTCCGTCCCCACTACAACGCCATGATGATCCAGCGCGTAAAGCTCAATTTCATTCAGCCCACAACTTGCATAGACCGTGGTCTTCCAGGTCGTGGAGTCACTCCAAGCCAAAGAAAGCTGAGAGGTCGAACCGGTGCGCCAAAGCGAGCGTACGTCGATCCAGCCCTTCCCCGAAAGGCTCACCAGTGCGGTTTGGACCGCAAGGTCAGCGCCTCCGTTTGTGGTAATTTCGAACGCTACCTGAGGGAACGTCGCCATCACCGAGTTCCCTGCGCCACTCATCACCCATGCTGCCCGATCCACGATAAACTGCAGGTGACTTGCAAAGTTCTGAGCAGGAAGCAGAGCACCAAGTTGCTGAGCCCAATGTGACATATATTCGCCGTTGTATGATGTCTGGATAATATCATACAGGTGTCCATAATAGGCACGGGCTTGCGCCGGCGAGGCGATGAGTCGGGCCAGGTCCCCATTGGCGACCACATTGGTCTGCGGCGAACCGTAGTAGAAGTCCAGGTCGTGGGGGAAGTAGAGCACACGATGGTCGCTGGGCCGAACGTATAACACCGCATTGTGTGCAGCGCCCGAGGCGTAGTTGTCGGTGGCGCCGGAAAGTGTGGCGAAAGCAAAGGCCCGTAGCCACTGGTCCACATCGGCCAAACCGCCCACCGCAGCGGACAGGTCCGTTCCGATCACACCAAAGACCTTTGCAAATGCCATCAAATCGGCATAGTCGTCCTTCCAGTTGTTGTTCTTAGAGCTAAAGACAAAACGATAGGCCTCTTTGTCATCACCCAGGTCGCGAATGCTGGTCCCGACGACGGTATCGGGTTTGGGCAATTTGAGGCCTTCGGGGGTCCCATCGGTGGTGGTGGTTGGAAAGTATACCAGTTCGTATTCGTACAAAGAACCTTCATCACCATCTTCGAACTGCGCGGCAAGCATCTGGTCGCCGAAGCGGGCCAACTGCAATTCTGCAGAGCCCGTGTGCTCGTCCCTGGGCGCAAACACCGTGATAAGGTCGTTGTATTCGCTGGAGACCGAACCGGCGTGGGCCATAGCAAGGTTGATCAGCATCTCTCGCTGTCCAAAGTTCACCCCTTCGGACCGGTCTACCATAATACTGCGGTAAATGCCTCGGAAGGGCTGATCCGGGTGGAAATGGATCGAGAATCCCACCCGCTTCTGTTCCGGACGTCCACGCTCGCTTCCCTTGATCCGTACCCCCACATCGTAAGAAACTTCCCGCTCGTCCCAGATGACGGTGCAGCGGACCGGGTGGTTGCTCATGAGGTTTTCAGGCGTGAACATCCAGTCGTTGTCCGCTTGAGTCATCACAATTCGAAGCGAATGCATCGGCAGGCAAGAATCGCCTCCGTCCCCCACTTTCAGAAGGGAGCGAGAGGAGACTCCGCCCTGTGGGAATAGGCTGCTCACTCCAGCATTGTCCGTACCCTCGACCCAGAACTGGGCGATGCTCCCGGCCTCGGACCCCGGAATTTGAGCCGTGTAGCGCCCGGCGTCCCACTCCATGGGAACACCTTGCGGCTCGGCCCCGTCGTAGGCGTACCAAAGGGTGACCGACTGGACGCCATCGGGGTCCGCCGCATCCACGGAGATGTTGATGGGCTCCATGGGCCCCGGGACAACCGGCACATGCCTAAGATCACCGTACGTTGGCCCCAAATTGCCCACAAACTGGGTGTTGACACTCCCGGGGGTTCCATTCCGTTCGGGCCGTTCGACAAACGTGGTCCGCGGCAATCGATTAAAATAGAGGCGAGTATTTAGTTGATTGGATCCCGTCACCCATTTCGCCCGCATGCTAAGCCGATAGAAGGCTCCGTTCAGCACGGTTGCACCATCGGCCAGAGTGGTCTCGGCGTGGTTGTGCATGTGCTCCGCAGACCCCGTAGCCACCAACTGCAGAACGTGGTTCCCCGGGGCTGTCGGATCCTCTATGACCTGACTTAGGTGGTGGTTGCCCAACAGACGCCACCCAAACTCCCCATCCTCCTCGAACGTCCCATTCTGAATCCTCTCCAGCGGCGTCCCCAGCGGGTCCTCAATCAGGCTGATGTCATCCAACAGGACCACACCCGAATCCAGAAGCCCCAGTACCAACTCCTGCCAGACGCCATCAGGGCCGACCAAGCTAGCCGTGGCAACCCCTTCGATCACAATATCCTGCCAGGGACTCAATTCGTCCTCGACGCTATCGCCCCATGCTTCCGGCGATGCGTTGTCTGCCAGCGGGTCCTTCAATTCCAGGCTTGAACCACCACCGTCAGCCCATTCGGGCCACCGGCCACCATCGGCAAAACGAACCTCGTCCACCAGGTCGCCACAACCATCCAGCAGAGCCAGGCGCTCGCCACTATTGTCAAACTTGCCCGAAAGGTTACCCAAAATGGGGATGCCAGGGTAGGCAAGTCGAAGCGTCACCGCATCCTTGGCCACCACCACAAATTCCCCCGGACCAAGAACGGTGCCCGGCGCAAATTGGAACTCGACGGCGTCCACAAACGACCAGCCGCTCAGGTCCACAGGCAGTGCTCCCGCATTGTACAACTCGATCCACTCCTCTCCGAACGACTCCAGCGCCCCCTCCCAACCAAGCACGGGGGCATGGTGGTACATCACCTCATTGATGACGATGAGTGGCACCGTCGGCGCAGCATTGGCTTCCCCAGGAGTCGACAATCGGGGATGGTACCAGGGCCCCCGTCCCTCCACCCTGGCCCGCTGGTCATGAGTGACGGCCACGGCGTCCAAAACAGCCTCGTGGCCAGCGGAATACAGGAACAGCAACTCCCCGGCCACAGGCAAAAACCCCAACTGGTCCGATGTAACCAACACATACTCCCCCGGAGCCAACGAGCCCGTGGGCAGCGTCGTCTCAACGCCGGTGGAACTGGCAATGACGACCCCCTCCAGATCGATCGTCTCGGTTCCCGAATTCGTCAATTCCACCCAGAAACGGACCCCACCCGCTGCCACCTCGCTCCACCCTAGTCCTGGCATCGATCCAGCCTCCGTCCCCAGTCCAGCCTTCCCCAGTCCAGCCTCGGTCCCCAGTCCAGCCTCCGTCCCCAGTCCAGCCTCCGTCCCCAGACCAGCCTCCGGGCAGTTCACAACGGGTGTGGCTCCAGCGAAGTTCACCACACCAGGAGTTCCGCCCGGTGCCAG
Source organism: uncultured Myxococcales bacterium (assembly GCA_964442235.1). GTDB lineage: Bacteria > Myxococcota_A > UBA9042 > CAIXZC01 > CAIXZC01 > CAYTWV01. Next base: position 7,676 of record CAYTWV010000152.1, read on the forward strand.
GCTGCCTCGCCAGTTTTCGGCCAGTTCGCTCGCCGATACCGGGTCCATTTTGGCCAACGAAGCACCCGACCCCGCTGCAGACAGGGGCCACGGTTCCTCGGCGGCCCAATCCACCTGATCCATCAACCGGTCGAGGTTGTTTCGCAATTCCAGAGCCCCACCTGCCGCTGGCAAATCACCCGTCCACGGGCCCATGAGAGCAGGCACACCCCCAAGAACCATGGACGTGGGATCCGACGCTACGACCAGATAGCCGCCCGCCGTCACAAACGTCCCTTCGGGGAAAACGAACGAGACAGCTCCCTGCAATCGCCAACCGGAGATGTCCATGTCGATAGAAAATGGATTGTACAGTTCTAACCACGTCGCCCCGGACACAAGACCCGGGTTGTACATGATCTCCGAAAAAACCAGAGTTCCACCTGACCCGTCTATCTTGCGCGACCAAGGCATCGGATTTTTGTCCAGACACGCCGGAAGTTCCAGAGGGGGTTCCACCACGTCGGGTTCCACCGTGTCCGTCTCAACCGAATCCCCAGTCCCGTCGGCCCCTAGGTCGTCTTGCAGATCCGACCAGGAATCAAAGATCTCCGGTCCGGTCTCGCCGGGCGTGACATCCACAAACACCAAATCCGAGGACACATCCGAAATGACGTCCGAAATCAGTTCCGTCCCGGAATCCGTGCCAGAATCCGCAGTGGCATCGGGAATCGTTTCAGAGAGAATATCCGCCACACCGTCCGAAGCCAAATCCTGGTGGCCGTCTTTCGATGCATCCAAATCAGGATGTGTGCTTGAATCCTGCGTGGTGTCCAGGACTGTGTCATAGGCATCCGCCAAGGAATCCGACAAGATTTCCAGAATCTCCTTGGCATCCGTGAGAATCAGTTCATCAGGCTGGGAATGGTCCGGAGGCACGACCCCATCGTTCGGGAGCACACTATCGTCTTTCTGTACATCCAGATCCGCCTGCTGGCTGGCATCCGAATCCGACACCGAGATGGCATCAGACGACACGTCGTAGATTGTGTCGGAGTCGTGCCTGGTTGACTTATTTCCGCAGCCGCCTGCGACGGCAATAAATCCAATCAGCCAAAAGAGCGCCCACTTCGACTCTAAACCGCCCCCCAACTGCGAGGCTCTGTCACGAAACCAGGCAAGACTTGTCACTCTTCCCATACTCTGCCCCGCATTCGGCTCTTCCGTTTGGTGCCCCCCCCCCAAGGGGAGCGCATCGCCATGTCGATTGCAACCCACCTACGCTACTCGGCGCAGGAGACCAACACAAGGACTATGCGGATCAGACCGGATCGGTGAGTGTTCGGAGCGCAGTGCCGGCGTACGCAATGGAGCTGC
>CAYTWV010000153.1:0-1352 GCA_964442235.1 uncultured Myxococcales bacterium
AACGTGACCGTGGACAAACCCGCTGAAGTGAGCGAAATTTGTCTGGCCTACTCCAAAGCCGGTCATTACTCCATCGGTCTTCACGGCTTCTACATCGACTCTGGAATCAAACTCTAGGGCCGCCCTACGACGCCCGCAGCTTCCGCTCGGCACTGCCCACACGCAACGTCAGTTTGCTTGCATCAAAGAATTCGGCCAGCGGAATCAGGTACTTCCTGGAAAGCCCGAACATCTCTTTCATCTGCTGAGTGCTGATCAGGCCGTTGGCCTTCAGAAACTCGATAAGCCGGCTTTTGGCATCGGCGAACACCTCGGTCGCCACAAAATAGTCCGAACTGATTCGTGTGACCTGGCCCTCCTGCACCAGCCGCGCCAGCGCTTCGGCCACGTCCTTGGCATCGGCCCGGAACGATTTCAGCAGTTCTGCCCGCTCGGGAGGCTCCAGCCCCGCCTTGCGCAACAACTCCAGCATGGTCGCCTGCAACTCCATGAACTTCGCATCCATCCTGGGCGCAAAGGCAGGCAGCCCTAACGTCAGGTCGTCGCTGCGCAAGGTCCCCTGTTGAATCAGCGCCGCGATCACTTGATCCACCACACTTCGGTCGATGTGTGCGGGCAGTTTGGACTTCAACTCCTCCTTGGGCATCCCTGGCTTACGAGGATTCTCGCTGTGATAGGCCTTCAGCAGTTCGGAAATCCGCCCGACCATCAGTCCCCAGTATTCGTCGTGCAGCAGCATCGTCTGTGTGCCGCCCAAACGACGCACCGAGGCCGGTGGCTTGTCGACCATGGGCTTCAGCAGCGAGGCCGCCAAAGGGGTCCATGCCGGCAACGAACGAGCCGAGATTCCGTTGGGTCCCGCCAGATACGAGGCCGCATCCACGGCCGTACCGGGGTTCCCCTCAAGCAGATGCGCCAGTCGCTCCAGATTTCTGGGCTTGGGACGGACAAACTTCGGCCACAACAGGGTTCCCCCGCCCAAGGTCTTGCCATAGTCAGCCAGTGTCGTGAATCCCCGCACCACAAACCGCTGGCCCGAGAGCACGGCGATGGGCTGCTCCAGATGAATCGAAACAAGCCCTTTCTCACCGGGAAGCAGCTCCTTGGGTTCTTGCAGACGCACCGTCGCCTCAGCCATGGTGGAGCCAGTGTGGAACAGCGCCTTGAACTGGCGGCGCAACGGGGCAGGCAGCGTCGGCAGCAACTCTACCTGAGCCATCAACTCCAACGTGGGTTCCATGGTACCCGCATGGGCCAGCACCGCACCCCGCTGTAACTCTTCCCTTGGGATTTCCGGCAAGTTTAAGGCCGCCCTGGACCCCGCTGGAGCGCTGGGGACCGAGACTCCGTGC
>CAYTWV010000153.1:1362-8955 GCA_964442235.1 uncultured Myxococcales bacterium
GCACTTCCACCCGGCGTACTCGCGTGCGGTTCCCCTGAGGAAGTAGAATCAGTTCATCGCCTACGGCCACCTGCCCGGTTTGAATTGTGCCCGTGACCACGGTGCCAAACCCTTTGACCGAAAACACCCGGTCCACAGGAAGCAACAACGGACGGTCCGTATTTAGTCGGGACCCCGCCGCTGCCAACTGCTGCAGGTTTCCCACCAGATGCCCCTTAAAGCGTTCAAGCACTTCGCCCTGCCACATCGCCGAAAACTCGACAAGAGGAGCATCCTTCAAGAAGGTGCGGGCCAGCGCCTTACGAACGTCGTCTTTGACCAACTCCAGCCAGTCCGGGTCCACCAGGTCCGTCTTGGACAGCACCACCAGTCCCCGGGTCATCCCTAACAACTCACAAATGGCCAGATGCTCTCGGGTCTGTGGCATGACCCCTTCGTCTGCGGCCACCACAAGCATCACCACATCCACCCCTGTGGCCCCAGCGATCATGTGGTGCACAAATCGCTCGTGCCCCGGCACGTCAATCAGGCCGATTCTCTGCCCGTCTGCAAGATCCAAATAGGCAAATCCAAGCTCGATGGAGATGCCCCGCTCCTTCTCTTCCTTGAGCCTGTCGGTCTCGATGCCCGTGAGGGATCGCACCAGCGTGGTCTTTCCATGATCGATATGTCCGGCCGTTCCGACGATGAACATGGTGCTCTCCTTGACCGTCCCCAGGGTGGGTGTTACCATAAGCGGGCGTGTCAAGGGGGTCAAGGTTCGAGTGGGGTGGCCGATGTGTCTGGACCGGTGGTGGAGGCGTGGGCGGGGGCGCAAAACACAGACATGGATCGGGCGACCTTTGGCCGAATTGTAAACACACTGAGGGAGCCGATGAAAGTACGATGTCCTGGCTGCACTTCTGAGTTCGTGGTGGACGACGGGCGGATTCCCCCCCATGGCACTCAGGTCCGGTGCCCCAAGTGCTTCAAGGCTTTTCAGGTGCAGGGTCAAAGTTCCGATCCCACGGCACAACTGGAAGCAGAGCTGGGCTTAAGCGGCCCGCCAGCGGCCCCGGCAGCTCCGGCAGGGCCCACGGCGACAAAGAGCTTCGCCCCGGGCATGGCCGGCGGGTTTGGAACCGGTTATGGGACGCCTGACCCTGGGTCCACCGGACTGATGGGCAAACCCACCGAAATCGTGGCGGGCCACATTCCCAAAGCCAAGGTGGCCCCGGCACCCTCCGCGCCCGCTGCCCCGTTTGGCTCCCCGCCAAAAATGTCGACGGGTCCCAACCGCACCGAAGTGGTCGTGCCCCCCATGAACGTCGCCCCTCGGCCGGCTCCTGCTGCGTCGTCTGGTTCTGGGTCGGGGTTCGAATTTGAACTTTCTGAGGGCCTTGGCCTCTTTGGCGGGGGCCAGAAGCAGGGCACACCCGAATCCCTCAGCGGGCCTCCCAGTGGCAGCATTTTTTCTGCCGAAGAGTTGTTCCGGGCCACGGATCCCCACGCTTCCGCTGGGGGTCCAGGCAATGTCGGTGCCGCATCCTCCTTTGGAAGTGGCGTTAGCGAAATCAGTATGGATGGCTTCGAAGTAGGCTCGGAACGGGATGTCCAGCTTGACCTCTCGATGGCACCTCCCTCTGCCCCATCGGGCCACTCCCCATCGCCGACGTACTCTCCATCGCCGACGCACTCTCCATCGCCGACGCACTCTCCATCGTCGTTCGGAGACTTCTCCGTGTCGCCCTTTGGAGCCCCTGTACCCGTTCCGGCTCCCATCCAGGCTCCCCCAATGGGAGGCGGGCATACGGTGGGTACCTATAGCAGTGCGGGCCCATTCGGAGCCCCCGAAGCGGTCTTGGGTCCGCCCAAGCAGGGCGGCGGATTCGGTGGTGGTTTCGGCCAACCCGTGCCCCCTCCCCCGATTCCGGGAAGCGCCATGCCTGGCTCGGGTCCCGCTACAAAAGGGGCCGCCGGCCCCTCGCTGGACGACATCGATTTCTCCATGCTGCTGGACGAAAACCCGGACATGGGAGCGGGCAGCAGCGTCCCTCACGGCGGTCAGCCGCCTGCGTCGCCCTTTGAACGACCCGAGATGCCCGAAGCGTTTCGAATGGAGGAAATCTCCTTCGACGACCTGGGGGATTTGAACTCCGCCAAAGCAGCGGGTGCCCAGGGCGTGGGCGCCGATGGATTCAGCTACGACCTGGAAGTTGAGGCACCGCAGGTACCCAAGGCCCAGCCGACGGGCGGTCCCGGCATCCCCGGCAAACCCGGGGCCGCTACAACGGGCAAGGCCGGAAAACCCGGCAAAAGGGCCGCTGGCAAAGCAGCCCAGAAGAAGTCCTCTGCCAGCATGTTGCTGGTCGCCCTCCTGGTGATCCTGGGCGGCGGAGTCGGTGCCTGGTACTTCGGGCTGCTCAATCCGTTGCTTGGCATCGAAGACACGCCCACCGAAGAGATATCCGCCAAGGGCACAAAGAAAGGGCCCCAGGTCCCCAAGGCACTGACGTTCGACAGCCGCCTCATGACAGGTGCGCAGGAGTACCTGCATCGACTTGATCTGCTGGACAAAGAAATGAAAGTCAACCCGGCCGCCAAGGACATCCTGGAAGCCGAGGTGATGTGGAACCTGGCATGGTTCGAACTGCTCTTCCCCGGTGAATTCAAGAACTACAAGCGCGATGGCAAGTTGCTTCCCGACATTCTCAAAGAGTTCAAGACCAAATTCGTCACGACCAAAAACGCCACCGTGGATGCCGTGTTTGTGGACAAAATGGCTGCCATGGAAGCGGGTTATGCCGGGGACTGGAAGAAGGCCGACGAGGCATTCAGGGCCTATGTCCGAGGCAAATCGGTTCGGGCCGGTCAGTTGCTGGAATCCAATCAGATGACCAAGTCCCTGGCCCGTGAGGACAACCTCTTTGAGGCCCTTTTGGGGTTGCGAAACAATCAGCTTGCCGACGCCGAACGGCTGTTGGTGCAATTGCGGGAAGAGCGCAAAGAAGACGTCCACTCGAACTACCTTCTGGCTCAGCTCGAGTCTGCCAAAGCCGATGCAATGAAGGCCTCGGAGCAGGACAAAGCGGACGCAGCTCGGGAAAAGGCCGCTGGATACCTGGGCGAAGTCCTCGAAGGTGCCCCCGAATTCACCGATGCCCGACTTCTGCTGGCCGAGTTAATGCTCAAGAAGGGCGATTCCGCTCGTGCCGTCGAGTTGGCCAAAGAGTGTCTGGAACAAGCCAAAAAGAAGAGTGACTCCCTGGCCCAGGTGCGCGGGTATCGCTCCGTGGCATTCTATATGGAGAAGCAGGGCGACAGCGAAGGCCTGTTCCGTTTGCTGGAAGACTTCTACTCCAATTTGCCGAACCTGGGCGACGCCGGCCTGCCCGAAGACCTGCTGCTCAAGCTCATCACGCTCTATTCGGACAAGAAGGACCTCGTGAAGGCCCAGGACGTCTTGAAGAAATGCGACAAGGTGTGCTCCACTCCGGCCTACTATCTGCTGGCCACCCGAGTCTTCAGAGCGGCGGGGCGTGTGGAAGCTGCCAACCAATTGGCCGCCGACGGCGTGCGAAAGCACCCCCAGGACCACGACCTGCTGGTCGCCATGGCCGAAGTCGCCCTTCACAGCAAACGAATGGACAGCGCTCGCTCGTATCTGGAGCAGGCCCTTCGAAAGAAGCCCGACGACGCCGATTCTGCCAAAACGTTGGCCAAACTATACATGGACATCAAGGAGTGGACCGACGCCCGACGTGTCTTGCAGGCCACCTTGCGAAACGCCCCTAACGCACTTGCCCTGCTGGAGTTGCTGGCAGACGTCAATCAGGCCATGGGCGAAGAGAAAGAGGTTGCAGCAACGCTCAAACGTCTGCTGGAACTCAAGGACGATGTGACCGTCCGGCAGAAGCTGGTCCGAATTCTGGCTAAACTTGGCGACCACAAAGAGGCGCTCAAACACTTCACCGTCCTGGAATCCAAAGGCGGCATGACCAAGGAACTGCGCCCCTCGTACGCATTGGCCTTGCGCGCTGCCGATCGTATTCCCGAAGCCGTCGAAGTCCTCAAGGCCGTCTTCAAAGACAACCCCGCCGACATCGAAGCCGCACGCTTCCTGGCTGACATCTATCTGGCCAAGAAGGACTTCTTTAACGCCAAGTTCTATCTGGAAGCCTGCCGCCGAATCGACAGCAAAGATGCCAACGTCCAGCACCAACTGGGTCTTGCGTGTGTGGAAATCCAGGATGACGCGTGCGCAGTGGAATCCTTCCGGGCCGCTGCTGAAATGGTCCCGGACAACCTGCCCTACCTGGAATCCTACGCAAAGATCCTCTATAAGCTGGCCAGGAAAGACACCACCGAAGCCCGAAAGAAGCTCACCGAGCAGGCCCGCAAGTACTTCGACTACATCATCGCCAAGTACGAAAGCGACGTCACCATCCCCAAGGATAAACAGGACGCCGAAATCTACTTCAGCCGAAGCACGATCCTGTTCGAGGCGGGGCACTTCGACAACGCCTTGCGTGACCTTGAGCAGGCCATGAACCGAGCCCCCAACCGGCAAGACGTCCTCATCCGGTATGCAGACATCCTGTTCCAGATGGGCCGCTATGACGACGCCGAGAAGTACTACCTGGAAATGGTCGAGTCCAAAGCGGACGTCGTTTACGCCTATCTGCAGTTGGGCCGCCTCTATCTCAACAAGGGCGACCGAGAGAAGGCCAAAGAGTTCCTGACCAAGTGCACCACGGAAGTGCCCGGCAAATACCCCGAAGCCTTCCGCTTCCTCGGAGACATCTATCTGGAAAAGGGACTCCGAAAGGTGGCCGCTGTGAACTACGAGCATTTCCTCAAGTACGCCAGCCCCACAGACCCGGCGCTGGAAGAGGTCCGCTCGGCCCTCCGCCGCCTGAAGTGAGCCTGCGGGAGTTCAACGCCCCATGATCAAGCTGGTTTTCAGCGATACCCATCTCTCCATGGGCAACCGAGCGGGCCACTTCAACCCGTTTGAGGACTTCCATGACGACGACTCCATGGCGGCCTTCCTGGACCACCACAGCACCGGGGTTTTTGCGGATCAAGACGTCGAACTGATTCTGAACGGCGACATCTTTGACCCGCTTGCGGTGGAGGTCAATGGCACCTTCCCCGAACGCATCACCAGTTCCATTGCCGTATTAAAGATGAGCAAGTGCCTGGAAGGCCATGCGCAGGTCGTCGCAGCACTCAGACGCTTCCTGTCTCGCCCCTCCAAACGACTGACCTACATCATGGGGAACCCCGACCTGGAGCTGGGATTTCCGGCGGTGCAACAACTTCTGCGCACCGTGGTGGGCGGCCCCGACGCCTCGGAACGCATTCGGTTTCTGATCTACGAACCCTGGTACGATTTGCCGGGAGGCGTCCGAGTTTGTCACGGGAACCAGTTCGAAGCCTTGAACCGGGTGGACCTGAAACATCTCTTCCTGACCAAGGGGTATTCGGACCCCATCCTGAATCTGCCGTGGGGTAGCATCTTCCTGCTTAAAGTGCTGCTGCCGGTGAAGCAGGAGCGCCCCTACATGACGCTGGTTCACCCCTTCAGCCGCTACCTGGCCTTTGCCCTGGTCACCGACACTCGAGTCGCTGCCCCGGCCACGGCAAGGGCCGTCTATCACTTCATGCGGACCCGGTTTGTGGAAGCCCGAAAGCGGGCGGCCAGCCTTCGGGAAACGTTCCGAATTCTTCGGGAGGAAGCCGCGGTCACCCCCGATCTGGAAGTGGTGGCCGGAGCGATGATGCGCGACAATCCGGGCCTGCGAGCCGTCATTATGGGCCACTCCCACGAAGCCAAAGTGCGTCGTATGGGAAACCGCGGAGTCTATGTCAATACCGGAACCTGGACCAAATACGTCAGCCTTGACCTTCCGGATTTCGGAGCGCATACGCGATTAACTTATGCTATGGTGGACTACCGACAAGGCGGCCCATCGCCGCGTGTGGGGTTGTTTCAATGGTTTGGGCCCGTGGAGCCCAACAGAGAACTCAAGTACTGAGGTGTGGCATGAAAGAACGCTCCGTTGTGACTGTGTTTCTGGAGCGCGGGGGCAAAGTGGCTTTGTTCCGTCGAAGCGGGCAGGTCGCCACATACGTCGGGAAATTCGCTGCGGTCAGTGGCGGCATCGATGAAGGCGCATCGCCCTTTGAGCAGGCCCGCAAAGAGGTCATGGAAGAGACCGGCCTGGTCGAAGAAGTGACCCTGCTTGCCGAAGGCGATGTGGTCCAGATTGAGGCCCCCGAGTACGACGCCGTGTTTGTGGTTCACCCCTTCCTGGTCCACCTGGAAGGCCCGGAAATCCGGATGAACTTTGAACACGATGGCATGGAATGGATCGCCCCGTCGGAGCTTGACAACTATGACACCGTGCCCGGTCTGCGCCAGGTCTTCCAGTCCGTGGGATCTGCCGAAGCGTTGATTCGCACGATGGACCGCCTGAAGAGGGAAATCGCCTCGGACCGAACCAGTGGCTCGCTGGGGCTTGCAGCCCGTGGCGTCAACGTGCTGGCCATTGCAGAGTTGATGCGCTCCTGGTACGGCGACGGCTCTCGTGAGTCCTTCTTTGAGCTGGCCGAAGAGGTCGCCAATTTGCGTGGTGGTATGGAAGTGATCCGTAATGCCGCCGCGGCCTGCGCCCTGGAAGCCCAGCGTGGAGGCGAAGGCGTGCTCTCCGACCGCCTCTTCTCCCTGGGGCACCAGTTCGTCGCCCAACGAGAAACCGTGGCCCGTAATGCGGCCAACTGGATTCGGGAACATAACGTACGTCGGGTTGTCACCGTCTCCTGGTCCACTTCCGTCTACGAAACCCTCGTGGCTTGCGGCCGAGATCAGGTCGCCGTCCATCTGGTAGAGTCCTCCCCGGGGGGCGAAGGCGTTCACCTGGCCGAAAAACTGGCCCGAGAAGGCTTTCGAGTCACCCTTTACCCCGATAGCTCGTTGCATGTGGCGGTTCGAAATGCCGATGCCGTCCTGCTTGGCGCCGACGCCGTGTTAAGCTCCGGCTCGTTCGTGAACAAGACCGGCTCCTTCTTGGCCTGCTCGCTGGCAGAACGGATGGGAGTGCCCACCCTGGTGGTCACAGAAACCATCAAGTTCTCTCCCACGTCGATTTGGCAACGAGAGACCGCCCCCTGGCGCCCAAGTCTCTACTCGGGTCCCAACTTGACCGTCTGGACCGAACCCTTCGAGGAGACCCCCGGAGAACTGGTCCATCGCTTCTTGACCGACAGAGGCGAACTGACAGTCGAGGAAGCGCAGGCCATCTGTGTCAACGTCCAGGACGAATTGATGCGTTATGGTCTGGTCCATTCCTTCTTTGGTACCGCTCGCTAATTCCTGCGGAGGTTCGATGAGACCTGAATCTCGTGCCCTGACGGGTCTGCTGGCCCTGATATTAGCTGTTGGATGCTCGGACCCTCTGCCCGAATCCGACGACCTGGGTGTGTTTGTCCCCGAGGATCTGGTTGCCCAAGACGAGGACGATACGGCCAATTACGGCTCGTCCGAAGTCTGGAGTCACCTGTGCTCTGCCACCACGGAGACCAAGCTCCATTGGCTTTATGTGGGCGTCC
>CAYTWV010000154.1:0-2948 GCA_964442235.1 uncultured Myxococcales bacterium
GCAACGCCCTGCACAAGCCCAAGCGCTTCTTCGGCGCTGCCCGTAACATCGAAGACGGCGGCAGCCTCACGATCATCGCCACCGCTTTGATCGATACCGGCTCTCGAATGGATGAAGTGATCTTCGAAGAGTTCAAGGGCACCGGCAACTGCGAAATGCACTTGGATCGCAAGCTGATGGAAAAACGCATCTTCCCCTGCCTGGACATCAACAAGTCCGGAACCCGTAAGGAAGAGCTTCTGCTGCCGCCCGACGTCCTCAACCGCGTCTGGATTCTGCGGCAACTGCTGCATCCGCTCAACGTCATCGATGCCATGGAATTCCTCCTGGACCGCGTCTCCAAGTACGACACGAACAAGGAATTCCTTGATTCCATGAACCAGTAGGGGTAGTATCCGCCCCCGCTTGACGAGGTAGGACATGAAAGAGAATACGCATCCGAAATACACCGAAGTCTCCATCACCTGCGCCTGTGGCAGCGTGGTGCGGACTCGTTCGACCAAAGGCAACTTCTCGGTGGAAATCTGCTCGCAGTGCCACCCCTTCTTCACGGGTAAGCAGAAGCTGCTGGACGCCGAAGGTCGCGTGGACCGGTTCAACCGCAAGTACGGCCGGGTTACGAAATAGCGTCTGCTTCGCCTCCCTTCCACTACGCTGGTTCCCATGGCACCTACTTCGGTGGGCGGTCAGGCGGTGATCGAAGGGGTCATGATGCGATCCCCTCGGCATTTCGCCGTGGTCTGCAGAACGCCTCAGGGGTCCCTTGTTGTCCGTAGACGACCCTGGACCCCTCTGGCCGAATCCTGGAAATTCCTCCGCTGGCCCTTTTTCCGCGGCATCCTCATGTTGGGAGAAACCCTCCACAACGGCATGAGCGCCCTGGCATTCTCGGCCGAGGTCCAGGAACAGCACGACCCCGAGCTGGCTTCCAAAGCCAAAAACAACGCCAAACCCGCTTCCCAGACTCCCCTCTGGATCACGTTTGCCTTTGCCATCGCCGTGGCCTTCGGAATGTTCGCAGCATTGCCCCACTTCCTGACCCTTGCGTTGGGGTGGGCGCTGGACTCCGAATCCCTCTCCGGGGGCCGAAGCCTCGCCTTCCAGGCCGTCGACGGCGTCATCAAGCTGGCCATCTTCATCGGCTATCTGGCCCTCATCAGCCTCATGCCCGATATCCGAAGAGTCTTCCAGTACCATGGCGCCGAACACAAAAGCATCCATACCTTCGAACATGGCCAGGATCTGACAGTGGCCAATGCCAGAACCCACACCACGCTCCACCCCCGCTGCGGAACCTCGTTCCTGCTGGTGGTGGTCCTGGTCGCCATTCTGGTCTTCTCCACCCTCTTCCCCTTCATCCCCCAGATCTCCGAGAAGGGCTGGCTGAATCAGATCTTCTTTGTGGTCGTGAAGATGTTCCTGCTCTTCCCCATCGGCGGCGTCGCCTATGAGTTCATCAAACTCTCCGCACGTCACCCCAACAATGCGCTGCTGGGAATCCTGGTCAAACCGGGCCTCTGGACCCAGCGCATTACCACCAAAGAACCCGACGATTCCCAACTGGAAGTCGCCTTGGCCAGCCTCATGGCCAGCCTCAAGGCCGAAGAACGGATTGCTTCGGGCCAGACTGCCGTGACCGACGCCCAGCCCGCCACCTTTGCCTCATTCAGCGAGTTCGTTCAGCATCTGGAGGAACCCCATGTTTCAGAAACTGCGTGAGGTCAAGCAGCGCTACGAAGGCCTGACCGAACAGATGTCCGACCCGTCCATTCAGGCAGATCCCAGGCGCTACGCAACCATCGCCAAAGAACAGTCCAGCCTGGGCCCCGTCGTCAACACCTACCGAGAATACCGGGATACCACCAAAGCCATTGAAGAAGCCCAAAACCTGCTCAATGACTCGGACCCCGAGATGCGCGACCTGGCCAAGTCCGAGCTGACACAGCTCAATCCCAGGCTCACAGAGCTGGAACAGAAACTCGAAATCCTGCTCCTGCCCAAAGACCCCATGGACGACAAAAACATCTTCCTGGAAATCCGGGCCGGAACCGGCGGGGAAGAGGCCGCCTTGTTCGCCGCTGACCTGTTCCGTATGTACAGCCGATTCGCTGAACGTAGTGGCTGGAATACTGAAATCGCCAGCATGAATGACACGGAGCTTCGTGGCCTGAAAGAAGTCGTCGTTCAGATATCTGGTAAGAATGTATATAGCATTCTGAAGTACGAAAGCGGCGTGCATCGTGTCCAGCGCGTCCCCGAAACCGAAGCCCAAGGCAGAATTCACACCTCCGCAGTCACCGTGGCCATCCTTCCCGAAATCGACGACGTCGAAGTCGAAGTCCGGGAAGAGGATATCCGCGTCGATGTGTACCGAGCCTCCGGGGCCGGCGGCCAGCACGTCAACAAGACCGACTCTGCCGTGCGAATGACCCACATTCCCACCGGCATCATCGTGGCGTGCCAGGACGAACGCTCCCAACACAAAAACCGCGCCCGGGCCATGAAGATCTTACGAGCCAAGATTTACGAGGCTCAGCAGGAAGCCATCGACCGGGAGCAACGTGACTCCCGCCGCGCCCAGGTCGGCTCCGGCGACCGCAGCGAGCGCATCCGAACCTACAACTATCCCCAGAATCGCATCACCGATCACCGAGTGGGCGTGACCCTCTACAAACTCGAATTGATCATGGAAGGCGACATGGATGAACTGCTCTCCTCGGTCCGCACCTTCTTCCAGGCCGAACTGCTCAAAGCAGCCCGAGGCGAAACCCTCTAGTGGCAATAGGCCCGGGTGCCGGGACTACTCGGGCAAGGCGATCTTCGCAACCTCTTCAAATGTCTCCACTCCGTGGAAGACCATCTTCTTGCGCACGTTGGCCGGCACTTCATCCAGATCTGGCAGGTTCGCTTTGGGCATCACAATCTCGTGAATTCCGTGCCGATAAGCG
>CAYTWV010000154.1:2958-8932 GCA_964442235.1 uncultured Myxococcales bacterium
CCCGTCAGCGTGATCTCGCCGGTCATGGCCATGCCTGGCTTGACTTTCCGGTCCGAAAACAGCGACGCCAACGCCGTGGTGATCGTAATGCCCGCCGAGGGACCATCCTTGGGTATGGCACCCGCCGGGAAATGCACGTGAAGATCACTCTCTCGCATGTCCGGCTGCGTCAGGTTCAGCTTCTGGGCATTGGCCTTCAGATAGCTCAGCGAAATCCTGGCCGATTCGGTCATGACGGCGCCCAGTTGCCCCGTCAGGCTCATCTGACCATTGCCTGGCATCCGCTGACTCTCGATCAACAGCACGTCGCCTCCAAAGGGCGTCCACGCAAGCCCAAGGGCCATACCCGGGCGCTCCAGTCGTTTGTTCAAGTCGTCCTTGAACCGCTCGTGCCCCAAATACTTGGCCAGCGAGTGTTTCCGAATGGACACCTGCCCCGTTCGGCCCCCGGCCTTCAGTGCTGCCACCTTTCGACACAACTTCGCCAACTGACGCTCAAGGTTTCGAACGCCCGCCTCAGCCGTGTAATCGTGAATGATGCTCAGCAGGGTGCCTCGGTCCAGAACCAGATCCCCCTCAAGCAAGCCGTTGTCAAGGACCTGTTTGGGCAGCAGGTGCCGTTCGGCGATATGGACCTTCTCTTCGTCCACGTAGCCCGGGATGTCGATGACCTCCATGCGGTCCCGCAATGCATCCGGGATGTTCTCTTTCACGTTGCTGGTGCAGATGAAAAAGACCTCACTCAGGTCGAACGGCATGTCGAGATAGTGGTCCGAAAACGAGTAGTTCTGCTCCGGGTCCAGCACCTCCAGCATGGCGCTGCTGGGGTCGCCTCGCCAGTCCTTGCCCAGTTTGTCGATTTCGTCCAGCACAAACACCGGGTTCTTGGTTCCCGCCCGGGTCATGCCCTGCAGAATCTTGCCCGGCATCGCTCCGATGTAGGTGCGGCGATGGCCCTTGATTTCCGCCTCGTCCCGCATGCCACCCATGCTGAAACGGTACAGCTTTTTGCCCAGTGCCCGAGCCACACTCTTGGCCAGACTGGTCTTGCCCACCCCGGGAGGTCCGTTCAGGCACAGGATGGGGCCTCGACTGACTCCGTCGCCCTTCAACTGCCGCACGGCCAGATACTCCACAATTCGGTCCTTCACACCCTCCAGGCCATAGTGATCCTCGTCCAGGGTCTTTTTTACCCTTCGGACATCCACCTGGTCATCGGAGCGCACCGACCAGGGCAGTTCCAATATGACATCCAGATAGGTCCGGATGACGTTGTATTCCGCTGATTCCGGGCTCAGTTGCCCCAACCGCTGCAGCTCACGGCGTGCTTTGGCTTCGGCTTCGGGCGGAAGTCTGGCCGTCTCCAGCTTGGCCGCAACCTTCTCCTCGGCCATGGTTCGCTCGTCTTTTTCCTCGCCCAACTCCTTGCGGATGGCCTTCATCTGCTCCCGCAAATAGAACTCTTTCTGGCGCTTCTCCAGGTTCTCTTGGATCTGCTGCTGGATGTGCTGGCCAAGGCGCCGAATCTCCAATTCGCCCATCAGGTGAATCAGGGCCTGTTCCAGCCGCTCGGTCACATCGTTAATCTCCAGCAGGCGCTGCCGCTCGGCGGCCTTCAGGTTCAGGTTGGCCCCCACAAAATCGGCCAACCTGGCCCCTTCCTGAATTCCCAGCATGGGCAGGTTCAAGTCGGCGGGATACCCGGGAATCAGCTTGATGTACTCCATCAGCGCATGGCGCGTTCGTTCGAACAGCGCTTTGGTCCGGATGGCATCGCCGTACGTCTCGTCCGGGTACTGAACTCGGGCTACCAGCGGGGCGGAAGTCCGCTGCCAGTCCACCACTTCGAAGCGTTTGTCCACTACAACAAAATCCCGCAGCACACCGTCGGGGGTTCGCCCCGATCGGACCACCCTTGCGACCACACCCACGCGGAAGTGGTTCTCGGGCAGGGCGTCCTCCTCGGGCTCTATTCGGGCCAGAAAGCCGAAATACTTCCGGTTCGTGGAGATGGCCTGCTGCAGCACCGTCTGGCGCTCGCCGTCACGGGCCTGAATGGGAATGGACATCCCTGGAAAGAACAGGGCCTGGTCAACCGAGAAGATGTGCAGATGGCTGGGAAAGGGTTCGTCGATGGTGGTGATTTGGCGCCCCTTCGCTTCGTCCTCGTCATCCGGGTCCGCTGGGGGTACGATTCGTTCCTGAGTCATGGGTTCCTCCGGGGTCACTGCGACCCGTCGACCTGATTGGACTTAAGATAATGGAGTTCGTGAAGGGGTCAACATGCGAGAACTGGAAGTACGGGTAATTAAGATCCGAGAACGCTGCGGCGCCCGCCTGAAAGTGGGCGACCATTTTTTTGTGCGGGGCAAGGGGCGGCTTGAACTTCCCCCGGGCCAGCAGATGTGCATTTATGCCCTAAACAGCATTCTTCCCTTTGTGATCCTGAAGCAGCGAGAGGTCTCGGCCGACGATGTCTGGATCCCCGAGTCGGCCGAAGTGGCGTGTCCCGACCCCCACGGCGTGGTCTTTGAAATCCGAGAGATCTAAGCGCTTCGTTTGACATTTGGGGGTCGCAGGCCCTACAACTCAATCTCTGAGTTCTTTTCTGGCGGGAGGTCTGATCGATGAAGTTGTCTTCCAGGGTTCGCTACGGCCTTCGTGCACTGGTCGAGTTGGCCGATATTCAGACCGATTCGCCCGTGTTGCTTGAGACTGTGGCCCAGCGCCAGGGCCTCTCCCGCAAGTATCTGGACGCCATTTTTGCCAGACTGAAGTCGGCGGGACTGCTGCGCTCCAGCCGTGGTGGGGGCGGCGGTTTTGTGCTGGGCAAACCGGCCAATCAGATCACCCTGGCCGAGGTCTATCAGGCGCTGGAAGGGCCCATCCAATTGGCCGACTGCCTGGCAAATCCCAACGAATGTGCCCGGCGTGATTCGTGTCCGACCCAAGAGGTTTGGGCCGACATGTCTCGCCTGCTTCACCAGTATCTTTCAGGAATCACCGTCGCCGACCTGGTCGCCAAGCGCCGACAGCGCCTGGCCGCAGGCAGCTCGATGTTTTTTATCTAGAGCATACAATCGGCATATAGGGCATACAACGGTCTCTAAACGACTGGCCCGATATCCCGATCCGATGGCGTGTCGGAAACCCGGGTTGCGGCCAGGAGGGCCTGCCATGGCCGCCTAGAAGCGACGTCGGGTTGACTGAGAATCACACCACCAAGATACTCCGTTCGATCCAACCAGACGCCCTGGCGCCCCGCCTGCGTCGACGCAATTCGATTTCGTCAGCAACGGGTCATAGACCTCGCCCAAAGGGGGGAGCATGGTCTCGGAGAAACTGTGTGTTCTGTCGTTGGGGACGGTGCTCTTTGTGGCCCTTCTGGGCTGCAGCCAGAGCCATAAGAAGGGCGGAGATGAGCCGGACATAGAGGCTTCTGAGGATGCCCTGTCGGGCGACGCGGGTTTCGACGGGTATCTCGATGGTCGCGGGAGTGACCTGTCCGGAAAAGAGATTGGGTCCGATTCCTCGCACCCCTCCGACGTGTCGGAGTTGACCGACTGGAAGGACGTGACAGACCCGTGGGACTTCCTGGATGCAATGGACGGTACCGATGGGGCCGACCTGTCGGATACGCAGGGCCCCTCGATGCCCGCCTTCATGGGATGGTTCTGCGGTGCGGGTGGGGAGAGCCAAAGTGATCTCTATGAACTGCGGTACGTATTTTCACCGTACACACCGGCGGTAATGACTGTATCCGAGAACGGGCAGTTTCGGATGCAGTCTGCGGTGGGTGTGGTGATGGGGAATCAGGGAAACGAGCAGTAATACGGCATAAGAATGCGCTACGTCCTGGAGGGAAAGATGAACCGAATCGGCGTGTTGGTCGCGTTGGTCGTGATGTTGATCGGCGGTGTGGCGAGAGCCGAGGTACCCACGTTCATGCAGTTTCAGGGATATGTGACGGACACGGAGGGAGTGCCGCTTTCGGGTGAGTACGGGTTCGTGTTCACACTGTACGGGTCGTCCGGGGGCACGGACTTCGTGTGGACGGATATGCAGGCGGTGACGGTGACCCAGGGTCACTTCCTGGCGATGCTGGGCGGGGAACAGAACCCGCTGGATTCGGGGATCTTTAATGGGACACCGCTGTGGCTTGGGGTGACCATCGGAGCGGGGTCGGAGTTGACGCCTCGTTCGCAGATCGGTTCGGTGCCGTACGCAGCCCGAGCCCATGTCGCAACCGACGTAGTAGGGGATATCGCCCCGAATTCGGTGACGGTCGGTGGAGTGCTGGTCATCGACGAGACGGGAAAGTGGGTGGGGGATGCCAGCGGACTGGTGGGCCCGATGGGCCCGAAGGGCGGCACAGGTGACAAGGGAGACAAGGGAGACAAGGGAGATCCCGGCGACGTGGGTCCGATGGGGCCGCAGGGAGAGAAGGGAGAGGCCGGACCGCAAGGCCTGAAGGGAGACAAGGGAGAACCCGGTGACGTGGGCCCGATGGGGCCGCAGGGACTGAGGGGAGATACGGGCTTGCAAGGCCCGCAGGGAGACAAGGGGGATACCGGCGATGTCGGCCCGATGGGGCCGCAGGGTGAGAAAGGGGGCGATGGGTTGCACTGCTGGGACCTGAGTGCAGACGGGGTGTGCGATGTGATTCCCGAGGACAAGAACGGGGACGGCGGATGTGATGTGGGGGATTGCTACTCTGCGGCATACCAGGATCTTCTGTCCGATGGCCGGCTGGACAACAACGACGATTCGGACCTCCTGCTGCGATGGCAGGCGGACCTGAGGTACTACACCCAAGGGGTTGCAGATGCGACCTTTGCCCCCGTGCTTCATGTGCATGACGACCGCTACTACACGGAAGGGGAAGTGGACACGGCGTTGGCAGGAAAGGCGGCCACGGTCCACAGCCACAACGACTTGTACTACTTGGAAGGGGAAGTGGACACGGCGTTGGCGGGGAAGGCGGCCACGGTCCACAGCCACGATGACCGTTACTACACAGAGGCCGAATCCGACGGCCGCTACTCGTTGACCACCCATGACCATTCGGGAGTCTACTCGCCGACCTCGCACAACCACGACACCACGTACTGGAAGGTTGGTGGCAATGCAGGAACAGACCCGGCCATGGATTACGTTGGAACTGCCGATAACCAGCCACTGATAATCAAAGTCAACGGACAGCGCATACTTAGTTTATTTCCGCTCGTGACTGTCAGTGGCTTCTCTGCTGAAAATATTGTTGGTGGAAGCCCTAATAATTATGTTCCGTCTAATGTTGTTGGATCTGTTGTTTTCGGGGGAGGGCATGAGGGTTCGTTAGTATGTAGAAACAGTGTCTACGACCATTTCGGAGCCGTTCTCGGGGGATGCGACAACACGGCGGGAACCCTAACCCCTGCGCCGCACGACGCCTTCTTCGCCACGGTGGCCGGTGGGCGGGGCAACAAGGCTGGCGGTCCCCAGGCCTCCGTCGGCGGCGGATATGCGAATGCCGCCACCGGGGGCTACTCTGTGATTCCGGGTGGAAGCACGAACTCGGCATTGGCCGAGGGGGACGTCGTGGGAGGGGGCTACTCCAACCTCACCGATGGTCCGCGTGCCACCGTAGCAGGCGGCAACGACAACACCGCCGACGGGGAGGGAGCGTTCATCGGGGGTGGGACATCGAACTCTGCCGTTGGAGTGAACGCCGCTGTTGTGGCAGGGACTTGGAACCTGGCAGCCGGGCAAGCAGACTTTGTGGGAGGGGGAGCCTACAACAACACCACGGGTCCTTGGGCCGTCGTAGCCGGCGGATACGACAACGATGCCGGGCTTAGGGGGTTCGTGGGGGGGGGCATCTACAACGATGCTGTCGGGGTCAACGCCGCTGTTGCGGGCGGTGAGGCCAACGATGCGATGGACCGGGGCGATTTCATCGGAGGGGGCTTCTCGAACGAGGCGAGCGGCCCAT
>CAYTWV010000155.1:0-8909 GCA_964442235.1 uncultured Myxococcales bacterium
GCGTACCGCCGCACTGGCAGTGCGACGGTACGCGGGGGGCGGGCCCGTCACGCCGAAGCCTTGGCGAAGGCGGGATGGGCCGCGGTCACCCCTATGTGGGCGCGTCGGCAACGTAACGAAGTCGACCGATGCGGGACTCTCTGCTTCGTGCGAGTTCCAATGCCCGGCAAATGGGACTACACTGAATCGACCGTCGATGAGGTGAACAAATGAGCAAGGGTTTGGGGCGATTTGCTGCGGTTTGCCTGCTAGGGCTTGGCGTAAGTGCCACGGCCTGGGCCGCTCCGGGGGACGGAGGCGCGAAGACTGGGGACGGAGGGACCGAAACTGCGGCCCCTCCGCCGGCGGTGTCAGAGTGGGTCCAATTGGACGGCGGGACCTTTCTGATGGGGTCTGACGCAGCATCGGACGATGCCAAGCCGGTGCACTCAGTGACCGTTGCCCCGTTCCGGATCGCTACGATGGAAGTGACGGTGAAAGGGTATCTGGATTGTGTTGCGGCGGGTTCGTGCACCTCTCCGCATTGGGAGGACGGCAAGTGCCACGCCTGGGATGGGACCCAATGGGGACCCGGGAAGGTGGGTGCCGAGATGCGGGCCCCGGAACTGCCCGTGGTGTGTGTGGATTGGGAGCAAGCAAACGCTTATGCGATTTGGGCGGGAGCCCGTCTCTGCACCGAGGCCGAGTGGGAGTTTGCTGCCCGAAGTGGCGGGACAGAGAGCCCCTATTCCTGGGGCAACCAGGAGCCCACGTGTGACAAAGCGGTGATGAAACAGACGGAGCCGGGCTGCGG
Source organism: uncultured Myxococcales bacterium (assembly GCA_964442235.1). GTDB lineage: Bacteria > Myxococcota_A > UBA9042 > CAIXZC01 > CAIXZC01 > CAYTWV01. The sequence continues at coordinate 794 of CAYTWV010000155.1, forward strand.
CAAGTCGTTGCCCTGGCCGGGGTGTTCCATGAAGGCCGGAAACACGAAGCAGGGTGTGTGTGACATGGCCGGAAACGTCTCCGAGTGGGTTTCCGACTGGTATCGAGCCTATGCCGAGGGTGCGCAGAACTCTCCGCAAGGGCCCATGGTCGGGGATGTCAGGGTGTTTCGTGGTGGTGGGTGGTTCGACAGTGGGTGGAGGTTGACCGCTCAGGTTCGTCGTCGCCTTGGGCCAACCCGCAGCGCAGCGGACCGTGGCTTCCGGTTGTGCAAATAGGGCCGCCCGGCGGTCAGTCAGGCTCCATTCCCCGTCAGTAACAAGTGCCGCAATCCCAGTTACACCAGTAGCAGTCTTCGGACGGGCCACAATAGCCATCGCCGCAGTAATCGCAGTAGCCACAGTCCCAATCGCATGAGTAGCAGTCTTCGGTCGGACTGCAGTAGCCGTCGCCACAAAATTCACAGTAGCCACAGTCCGATTCGCAGGTCCAACAGTCTTCGACCCCGTTGCACACTCCGTCCCCGCAGCAAGACCCGCAGTCCTGTCCGCAGGTGTCGCACGTTTCGCCAAAGTCACAAGTTCCGTTCCCGCAGCAAGTACCGCAGTCCTCGGCACACAGATCGCAGTTTTCATTCCAACTGCATTTCCCGTCACCGCAATACTGGCAAGGACCACAATCCTGGGGACACCCGAAGCAGTCCTCCTCCCACGCGCAGGTCCCATCCCCACAGGGTTGGCATTCTCCGCAGTCTGCGGGGCAATTGAAGCACCCTTCTGCGCCGTTGCAGACGGTGTCACCGCAGACTGGGCCACAAGCCGCAATCCCGGGGATGCAAAGCCCCGAGAGACAGACGTCGCCCTCGGTGCACGGGTCTCCATCGCTGCACGCTGTCCCGTCGGAGGCCTGCGCAGCTTTGCAGAGATGATCGGTCAGGTCGCACCAGGGCTTCTGGCATGCGGCCAGGTTAGGAATCACGCCTTCACACTCGCCATCCGAGACGCACTGGTATACGACCACGTCGGCGATGGCTTCGGCCGTGTCGGAAGGAGCAACGTCTTCTTCATCGGCCAGATCCGCCAACGGAACGTCCGGAATCACGTCCTCCGTCCCCACATCCTCCGTCCCTAGGTCCGTCCCCACATCCTCCGTCCCCAAGTCATCCGGAACGGTGGTGTCATCGGGGACGGAGGAATCGGGCTGGAGAGTGTCCGGGAGTAGACTGTCTGACAATGGCAAATCCGGTGTCTGCTGGTCCGGAAGCGTTTCGGAATGGCCTAGATCCAACGGCGTATCGTTCGTGTCTTCCTCGGAAAGATCCGGGACGTAGAAGTCGAAGGTGAACTGGTCCAGGGCCTGATTGTCCCCATGGGTGTCTGTGGTCGAGGCATCCCCGTTTTGGGCCAGAGGGGAGCAGGCGACAATGGAACCCAAAATGAGCAGAAACACGAATGTGCGACGCATGGTGCCTCCCGGGCGGCCATCGCCCCGGAATCGGGGCCAGGGAATAGTGCCGCAAGCCATGTTTTCAGGCAAGTCAAGGTGCTGTCTGATGGCTTGCCAGCCCCATACGAAGCAAGTCAGGAGTTGAGGTGTTCCTTGGCTTCGGCCAGGGCCGCACATCAAGGGCTGTTCCTCGAGATTCCTTGGATTGGCGAACCGCAAGATCTTGTGTAGTATGCGCCCGCTTTCGGCCAGGGTTCGCTTGGCCGGTCTCTTGCCTGAGGAGGGAACATGCTCCAATTCCTCTGGATATGCCTGGGCGGTGCCTTGGGAACAGGATCCAGGTATCTTGTGGGGCTTGGCGCGACCCGTGTATTTGGCTCGGGGTTTCCTTATGGTACGTTGATTGTCAATATCGTAGGGTCTTTTCTTGTGTCTTTGGTTATGTATCTAAGCGTCGATGCAGGCTCTATCCCGCTTTCGGTTCGGATGTTTCTGACCACCGGATTCCTGGGTGGCTTTACTACGTATTCTTCATTTAATTATGAGACATTGAAACTATTTCAGAGCGGGTCCTGGGGCATCGCAGCAATGAATGTTTTTGTTACGTTGTTTGCTTGTGTCGCCTTTGGATTGCTTGGGCTTTTTGTTGGGACAAAAATGGCCTCCTGGTCCTAAACCAGTGACTTCGTATCTCGGTCCTACCCCTCGACTCGGGCGCAGCCTCGCTCGGGGTAAACGGCTGGGGGACGGATCGAGATGTCTGGCCAGCCGTTTAGGGTTCTGGCATACGGAGCTTCAGTCCGCCAACTTCAGGGTGGCAACACCAGCCACAATCAGGGCCACACCCAGGTAACGTACCAGGCTGGAAGGGTCACCATAAACCATCACTCCCACCGCAAACGTTCCCGCCGCCCCAATCCCCGTCCAGACGGCATAGGCCGTGCCCATGGCAATCTCTCGTTGGGCAAAGTAGAGCAGCACCCCGCTAATGATCATGAATCCCACGGACAGTATGATCCCCAGAATCCGGGATTCGGGCTGTTGGGCCATCTTCATCCCTACGGGCCAACCAATCTCCGCCAATCCGGCAAGCAGCAATAGAATCCAACTCATGTCACACCCTTCACCCGCCAGTCGGGGATTGCGGTATCTGGTTCAAGGTCAGGAAGCCAGCGAGCACACAAACAGCCCCACCGCCCCAAGAGGGACAAGAGCCTAACACGAAGGACCGGGAAACGGAACTGGAAGAGCCCGCACTAGCATGGCCTTGACGGCCTGGATGCCCATTGCAATACTGGGTCCTTCTGGGGAGGAGCGGCATGACGAGTATAAATCATCGCACCCTGTTGGCAGGTGTTTTCACCCTTTGTCTGGTCACGGCTATCCGTGTGGAAGCCCATCCGGTTACGGCCGATGGAAACGCGGTCGAATGGTTCACGCGTACACCCACCGCAGCCAACCTCGGAATGGTTGTCAGAGACGCTTTGGGGGCCGGGGAACTGGTTTGGAGAGACGCGCCGGGCGATGTCCGCACCGATATTGCCAATCCGGAACTTACTTCCGATATCGTGACCTTCCAAGTCACGGGTTCAGCCAGCCACCTCGCCTTTCTATTCAGGAGAGCACCAGGAGTGGTCCTTCCCAATCCCCCAATTCAGATCCAGATCGCCGTGGATTTGGACCGGGTGGATGGCAGCGGACAGGAGTTTTTTGCCGAGTTCGCCGATACCAAGGTCGGCAACAAGGCTCGCTGGGAGAGACTGATCGAAACGCTCTTCGGGTCGGGCGGAACGGGTCGTGTCATCGACGCGAACTTCAATGAGGTTGCCACTGTCTCGGCTGTCCAAGGGACGTTGGGCGACGTGGAACTGCTGGTACCGTGGTCCGCGTTGGGCCTCAATGGCCCGCCCTCAGAGCCCCTTCGTTTCACCGTAGCAGTGTTCCGGGCCCAGGCAAACGACCTCTCCGTTGATGTCGGGGGGGCGATGATCTCCAATGCTTTGGATGTGGTCTCGGATTATGGCAATCCAGCACCGGCTGCATATCCAAATACCTGGGAGGAAGTTCAGGATGGATTTGTGGATTATTATATTGATGTCTGGTTTATGGCGAACGGAGAAGTGTACTCTCCGCTCCTTATAGACCGATTTGTGTCTGACTCCTCTGGTTCAGATTCGGACGAATGGTGCCTGGTGCAAAACGTGTCGGCCAGCACACTCTCTTTGGCGGGATTCAAACTTGTTTACGAGGAGTTCCCTGACGGTACCGAGGGTATGCTCTCGTTGCCCGGAGCCGTGGAGCTTGCCCCGGGGGCTACGTTTGTGGTGGCCAGGTCGGGGACCGCGTATCTGGTGGCATCCGGGCAGAAACCTCAAGCAGAGGTTCCTCCGGGTACCCTTCCCGACGTTCCGGATCTGGTTCCCTTCGAGGCGTGGAGCACCGGTGCAGGGTCGGCTTTCCAATTGGCCAATGCCGGGGACGAACTGCTGTTGTTGTCTCCGTCAAACATATTGCTCGATGCGGTGGTCTACGGAAACGGCCTTTACTCTGGAATCACTGCCCTGACACCGGCTGCCGGTCAGGGGGAATTGGTGGTTCGCAAAACCGTTGCTGCGGATACGGACAACTGCCTGGTTGACTTTGCCAATGCGGGCAAAGTCTGCTGGGCCGACGACGATTGTGGCAATATGTGCAAGCAGTGCCTGCTTGGGGTCTGCACCAATAAGGCGGCCATGGTGGCTTGCCCCAACGGGGACTTGTGTGATGGGGATGAGGTCTGTGACGGCAACGGAGGGTGTGTCTCGGGCAATGCAAGGCAGTGCGACGATTCCGATGTCTGCAACGGAGTGGAGACCTGCCACCCCATATTGGGCTGTGTGGCCGGGATCTCACTGGTTTGCGACGACGCCAGGACGTGTTCTCTGGATAGCTGCGACCCGGTGGCTGGATGTGAGACGGACTTCAGTGCCTGCGTGTGCGACGTGGACGACGACTGTGTGGGAGCGGACCTATGTTATGGGTACATGGTCTGCGATTGGGATCTGGGTAAGTGCGTGGGCCACCTGCCGCTGGACTGTGCGGACAGCAACCCATGCACAGACGACGCGTGTCACCCTGACTTAGGATGTTCCTACTCGTTCAACACTGCCGCATGCAGCGACCAAGACCCGTGTACCACGGGCGATGTATGCCAGGCGGGGGAGTGTGTCTCCGGTCCTGTCACGGACTGTTCGGATCAGGATGCCTGTACGTTGGACTACTGTGACTCGATGTCCGGATGCGGGCACGTTGCCTTGGCTGACGACGATGGGGACGGAGTCTGCACCGTAGCGGACAATTGCCCGGACATGTACAACCCGGACCAGTTAGACGGGGATGATGATCAGGTTGGCGATGCCTGTGATACGCCCGAGGAACCCAATCCGGAACCCGTGGATGACGTGCTGGACCAAGAGACCCTCGAGGATCTTGGAACCGAGGACGCCGACCAGGATTCAGGGACGCAGGATCTGGGTTCGGTCGAGGACGGGGTTGCGGATCAGCAGGGCGTGGATGTCTCCTCGGATTCCGGGTCTGGTCAAGACCAGGGTTCTACCGACCACACGACACTGCCTGACATGCCGTTGCCCGAGGACCAGGCGAACACGGACGCGGCGGATGAGGCGGACCTTGGCGGGAAAGACAACTCCGTCAGTGGTGATGGTCTGATTCAGGAGGATGCGGCTGTAGCAGCCGATGCGAACTCGCAAGATGCGACCAGCACAGGTGGTGGTGGCTCCTCTGGGGGGTGCGCAGCCGGCAACTCGAGGCCCATATCCCCGCTCGTTCTGTTGGTTGCCTTGCTGTTGTTGGGCCTGTCTGCGGCCAGAGGGCGCCTTCTTCGAGGGTGATAGGCCCTTGTGTTCCCCTCTTGCCCGCTCCATGTTCCGAGGTGAATGATGCTGGTCTTTTTTGCTTCTTTGGTGCTTTCCAGCGCATGCCCTGAACTGGGCCGGCAGGCGACGCATGAGAGCGTGTCTGTAGAAGCCAATGAGATGGCCACCCGCTTCGAGGCCCTTTGGGGCGACCCTCAGTGCCTAAACGAAGAAATCGAGGCCCTGCGCCACGGCAATCCCGAGTGGGACTTCATGCACCGAACGTTTCTGGTGTTGGCGTTGGCCAATATGGCCCTGGCGGACTGCGAATTCCGGCATCGAGGCCTGGAACTCATGGACCGGGTCATCTTGGATACGCTGGAAAAAGACAAAACCGAAGGACCGTTCCACTTCCTGATGGGTTATGCCCGACATGGCCAGTGGGTCGCCAATCCGGTTCGAAGTCTGTTTGTGGACGGCGAAATTGCGCTGATGTTAGGGGCCAGGCGCATGGTGCAGGAGAAGCCGGAGTTTGCCGAAGAGATGGCCCGGAGGCTTGGGGTGATTACGGCCCAGATGGGGGCCAGCCCGTACGGTTTTGCCGAGAGTTACCCCGATGAGTGCTGGCTGTTCTGCAACTCGGTGGCGTTGGCGGCGACAACGATGGGTGACCGATTGGACGGAACCGATTTCTCCGCTCTACGTGCCTTGTGGCTGAAGAGTGTCCAGCAGAGGTTGGTGGATTCCAACTCGGGAATGCTGATTTCCGCGTTTACATTACAGGGTCTGCCCGCCTCCAGCGCCAAAGGTCCCGAGGGATCGTCCATTTGGTTGGCAGCACACATGCTTCAACTGGTGGACCCGGGGTTGGCCCGTCAGCAGTACGACCTGGCTCGCAGGCATTTGGGGCGGGTATTGATGGGAATGGGATACAGCAGGGAGTGGACCCCGGGAAGTTCCATGGAAGAGGATGTTGATTCGGGATTTCACGTGATGGACGCCAGTTCCAGTGCCAGCGGACTGGCCATTCTTGCCGCAAAAGCCTTCGAAGACGCTGCCTTCCACGCAGCGTTGCTTCGTTCTCTGCAGGTGGCCGGGTCTCCCAAGCGGGCCAACGGGCAACGCTGGTACGAAGCCAGCAATCTGGTCGGAGACGCGGTGATTCTGTACGGTCTGGTTAATGGACCTCTTTGGAGTGCTGTGACGGGGCCAGACCGCTGCCCAAATTTGCGCTGATTGGGACCAGAGTCACATCAGGCCAGAACTCCCCAACGACCGGAGGCAGTCAATTCGTTCCTTCGTGATTTGTGTGGGACGAGCCGTTTGACTTGAAACCGGAGTGAGGCTAGCGTCAGGGGGGCTGAACGAAGCCTCTCTGACGTTTTAAGGTGGTTCGAATGGCCTTAGCCTTGCTGCTGGGAATTGTTTTTGGGTTTTTTGGGGCCATGCCGCTGGCCGGGCCCGTCGCGTTGATCATCTTCAGTCGAGGCATGGAAGGTCGGTTCCGGGCGGGACTGTTTACTGCTCTGGGTTCGTCGTCGGCCGAGTTCATTTATGCCCTGCTGGCCTTTCTGGGATTTGCCACCTTCCTGGCCGAGGTTCCATGGGTGCTGCCCGTTTCCAAAGGGGCCGCCGCTATCGTCATGCTGTTTCTGGGCATCACATTCATGCGCCGGAAAGTGGGTAGCACGGAACAGGCAGCGCCGGAGAAAGACCGAAAACGGCACGCCCTTGCGCTGGGTTTTCTGCTGACGGCGCTGAATCCAACTCTGATTGCGACGTGGGCAGCGGCGACAACCACACTCTATTCCATGGAGATCGTCTCGTTTCAGCCGGATAATGCCTGGGTTTTTGCGCTGGGCGTGTTTGGTGGGGATATGCTTTGGTACTGGCTGATGCTGGTGCTGACGCACCGTTATCGGTTGCGATTTGGTCCCGTGGTGCTGCATCGAGTGCTTCAGGTCATGGGCCTTGGGCTGATCGGACTGGCGGTCTGGTTTGTGGTCACCCTGGTCCAAATGTGGATGGCGGCATAACGAGGGCATATGCGTCGACCCAACATTTCGGTTGTAAGCAGCCTGGTTCATCGAGCGGCCCGGCTGGGCTCCGCTTCGTTTGGCGGGAACTTCGGCAAACACGGCGAACTGACGCCGTTACCCCAGGATGTGTATGTCGAAGCGGAAGGAATCCGATTCCATGCGCTGCACTGGGCTGGGCAGGGCGACCCCGTTGTGATGCTTCACGGCTTGGGTTCCAATCCATGGGTGTGGGGGGAAGTAGGCGCCATCCTTTCCGGAACCCGGCCCTTGTATGCGCTGGCCATGCCGGGGCACGGACGAACGCGTTACGACGGGACCTTTGAGACTCAGACCGTTGCGGGCCTGGTCGTCTCTGCTTTGGACCTCTTATGCCCAGGCACCCTTGCGCTGGTGGGCCATTCCTGGGGAGGAAAAGTGGCCGCAGTGGTCGCTTCGCTACTGGGTGATCGCTGCCAGGAGCTGGTCTTGGCCGACCCTGCTCCGCCCAAAGGCATGAACCCCGTGATCAAACGGTTTCCCAAGCTGGCCAGCGCCGTGTTCGAGCCGGAGCGGGGCCCTTTCCCGGACCGCGCCAGCATGGAGAAGTCGCTTCGGACCTTACTCTATCTGCACCGCTGGGGGGATTTGGAGCAGCGCATCGCCAGGGAGAGTTTCTGGCACAGAGCTGGGGAAACGAGGGACGGAGGACGAGAAACGAGGGACGGAGGCGCGATTGGGGACGGAGGGGAAACGAGGGACGGAGGACGAGAAACGAGGGACGGAGGCGCGATTGGGGACG
>CAYTWV010000156.1:0-8869 GCA_964442235.1 uncultured Myxococcales bacterium
GTGTAACGGCCTGGAAACATGCGACCCGGTGTCGGGCTGCAAGTCGGGTACTACGCTGGTGTGACTGGATTCCAACCTGTGCAACGGCACCGAGACTTGCCACCCGACCTTGGGCTGCCAGGCGGGTTCGCCGCTGGTGTGTGACAACGGAAACGTGTGCGACGGGGCCGAGTACTGCAGTCCGACCTTGGGCTGTCAGGCCGATCAGCCCAAAGTGTGCCTGGATTCGAACTTGTGCAACGGCACCGAGACTTGCCACCCGACGTTGGGGTGTCAACCCGGCATCAATCTGGTGTGCGACAACGGCAACGTATGCGACGGGGCCGAGTACTGCAGTCCGACGTTGGGTTGCCAGGCAGGGGATGCACTGATCTGCAACGACAACAACGTCTGTACGGGCACCGAAACCTGCCACCCGGTCCAGGGCTGCAAGAGTGGGATTCCTCTGACTTGTGATGACGGAAACGTGTGCAATGGTGTCGAGTCGTGCTCTCCGACCGCTGGATGCCAGAACGGTACGGCTTTGGTCTGCAGCAACGGTAACGTCTGCGACGGCATCGAGACATGCGACGCCGAGTTGGGCTGTCTGCCGGGAATGGCCATGATTTGTGACGATCAGGATGTCTGCAACGGCCTGGAGCTATGTTCGCCGACGTTGGGCTGTCTGGCCGGATCCTCGCTGGTGTGTAGTGACGGCGATGTATGTAATGGGGTCGAAACCTGTGACATGGACCTTGGTTGTTTGCCCGGAGTGTCCCTGGATTGTACGGATCAGAATCTATGCAACGGGACCGAGAGCTGCCATCCCGTCAATGGGTGTACTGCTGGTATTGTCTTTATTTGTGATGATTCTCTTCCTTGTACAACTGATTATTGCAACCCGCTTTTAGGGTGCCAGGTAACCATTCAGCCCGACGGTACCTCGTGTCCCGGTGGTGCTGCCTTCAAGTGTGTGACTGGAGTATGCAAATGTGTGCCCCAGTGTGTGGGATTGGAGTGCGGAAACGACCAGTGCGGCGGCAGTTGCGGCACCTGCACCTCGCCCAAGGAGTGTGTGTTAGGGTTGTGCCAGTCCGCGGGGATCGATCCCGAAGGGACATTCACCATCACACCACCCGTGGTCTATTCGTGTACGGGAATCAATATCAACATTCAGTCCGTGAGCATTGTTGAGTCCGGCGGAGCGGTCACCGTGACCTTCTATCCGACGATGTGTGCGCCGCTGACAGGCACCTGGAATCCGACCACAAAAACGGTGACCGCCGGAAGCGATGTCTGCTGGAGCGGGTCGTGCCAGCACACGTACATGTTTACCGCTACGTTCACGGACAACAACAACGTTACTGCATTCTTCCGCTGTACGCCGCAACAGGGCGGCATGAACCTTTGCCCAGGCTGCTCCACACAAATCAAGAATGGGCTGGTGGGCACGCGGAACTGATAGAGCGCGTTAGTGTTGGGGTGGGGCTGGCGTCGGATGGATGATGGACGAAGGATGATGGACGACCTGTCCGACTAGTCTGAACTGTCTGACCTGTCTGACCTGTCCGACCATCCCCAAACAAGGGCCCTCTTGCCACCGCCAGCGCGTCGTTTTACTCTGACGGCACTTCGCCGGGGGTGTTGCGTGGCAAACAAAGTGGGATTTTGGCTGGGCGTGGTCGGTTTGATGATGACAGTCTGGGCGTGCGGTGGCTCTCGCCAGAACGGCTTGGCAGACGCCGTGGACGCAGCGACGGAACTGGCGTCGGACCAGACGGCCGAGGTGCTTCCTCGACTGGATAACACGGCGGAAGTCGTCGGTTGTCCCGCAGGCCCATCGGTCATTGTGGGCTCTGTGGTAGCCCTATCCCCCAATTCGTCCAGCACAGTCGGTCCATTTCCGTCGGATCGGTACACCGTGTCCGATACGTCCATTCGAACAGGCAAGCGAGTTTCCATCAAGACTGGGGATAACCTGTTGCTGGACGAGGCGCTGGCGTTGCTGATGCCCGCTCCAAAGATGTCTCAGCTTCTGTCCCGCCACGATGGATTTTCGCTGACCGGTCCCATTCTTGTTCCCTTTTCCGGCAAATTGGACGCTACCAGCCTTGTGGGCGATGACGGCGGGGTCGTGGGGCCATCCGTCTTTCTGGTGCGCCTGGAGGCGGATGGAACTTGTGACAGCCGAATTCCCATCAAAGCAGAGATTCTGGAGGGCCAGGGCCCGGATAAGCAGATGACCGTGCTGGTGGTTCGTCCCAAAGGGGTCCTGGAAGAAGCCCGCCAATATGGGCTTGTGGTGACCCACAACGTCAAGGGAGACGATGGCCTGCCTGTGGCAGCGGATCCCCAGTTCCAGATGCCTGAGCAGTTGGATTGCCTTCAGCTTGGAAGTGCTCCCGTTTGTCCCCGGGATGTGGCCGTGGCGACTCTCTTCACGACGGGTGCCCCGGTCATGGCACTACAGGGCATTCGCTCGTGGTTGCGACAGCCCGACGAAGGGATACTGGACATCTCGTTTGGAGAAATGGGTTGGGCCCGGGATGTGGACTTCTGGCCCGAAGGCATGACCGAATTCCCCGCATCCTCGGTCTTTGTCCGCGGGACGTTCACGGCGCAGGATTTGCGTTCGGCCGATGGGGACTTGGGCCTTGTAGCCGGAGAGCCTATCGAGCCTTCGGGTACGATGAAGGTCCCCTTTGTACTGTTGCTTCCGGACAAATCCGTGCCGGGGCCCTGGCCCATCGCCATCCTGGCCCACGGTCTGCACGGGACCAAAGAGCGGGTGGCCTACCTTGCAGAGCGCTTTAATGCTGCCGGTTTTGCGCTGGCGGCCATTGATGCCCCTGGCCATGGTGATCTGGCCGACTATGGAGACTTGGACACCTTCGAGATCAGCGCGCTGCGAGGGGGCTACCGACAGGGGCACGTGAACCTGCTTACCTTCATTTCCGTCCTGGAAATCGCTGCGCTAAGCGCCTCCTTGCACTACCAGGGATTTCAGCCGCTGCCCGACTTGGACCTCTCCCAGGGCATTGCCTATATCGGAGAATCCATGGGGGGAATCATGGGCGGAGCGGTCTGTGCCGTGGAACCCGAAATTTCCGGCGTGGTGCTGAACGTAACCGGCGGCGGCCTGTCCGGTTTCCTATTGAGCTACGTCGAGGCTCTGGTTCCGGCAAACAAAAAGTATCTTGTTCGGGCAGCGGAGGCCCTGGCTCAACCGCTGCTGGATCAGGTGGATCCCGTGGCCTTTTCGGCTCAGATGAGGGCCAAAGCGGACCGAAGTCTGCTGCTGCAGGCCGTGGTCGACGATGATACGGTCTCCAATACATCCACAAATCTGCTGGCCCAGGCCCTGGATGTCACCCAGGTTTGCCCATGTCCCATCGATGTGGCCGACATCCCGAAGCAGGAGGCCCCGGCCCTGCTGAATGCGCTGACCTATTTTGCCGACGCCTCGCACGGTTTCCTGCTGAAGAACCACTCCAATCCCGAGGCCACGGACAAAGCCCGCCGCCAGGCAGCTCACTTCCTGCGAACCGCTTTGGGGGGCCAGGGCGAAGTCACCAACCCGTAAACCACGCTTCAGGATTCCAGATCGAACTTACCCAATTCCAACGTGACTCCGTTGATTTGCAGCTCAATCCTGTGCTGGCCTGGATAGAGTTTGCGGGTGGTCATGGGTCGCAACGAAAGTTTGGCAGTTAACGGAGCGCTCTGTCCGGGTTCCAGTTCCAGGCGGGCCAGCTTAAAGACCTTGGGGGCGCTTTTGCCGTTGGATTTCACAAAGTGCACAACATAGTCCACCTGCAGCGTTTGCGGAACCGAGGCCGTGCTCTCAAGAATGCATCGAAGACGGACGTGCCCGCCCATTCGGGCTTGGGCCGGTTCCACCAAGGCGCTGGTGACCTTGACTTCCGGTATTTGCCCGGTCCCCATCAACATTAAGGCCTCTTTGTTTCCCGCTTTGATCAACGAACGAAGAGCATGTTTCACAATCCACAAACGACCCGGTCCAGCCCCCTCCAGCCAACGCCGACACACACTCAACGCTGCCGTCGGATGGTCCTTCCCAATGTCGTTCAGGTTGTTGGCGACGGAACGCTGCACGTACCGCTCAGGGTCGTCCTTCAGCAATTCCAGAAGTCCCAGCACCGGGGTGGGATCCTGTTGGAATCGCCGAAGCCTTGGTGCCCAGGGCAGCCGGGGGCGAGAGCCCTCTGAAACCAGCCTGCGCACGTGAACGTTGGGATCGTTGGCCCAGATGGCCAATCGGGCCAGAGTGAGTTCCGTGTGCTGCTCCAACAGCCCTCGAATGCTGAACTCGGCCGTGAACCGCTTGGTCAATTCGTACTGGGCCGCCAAACTGGCCTCAGGGTCGCACACCCCGTGCTTCCCCAGATAGAAAGCGTGGGGAAGGTAGCGGAACGGCACAAACCCGGTCAGCTCCGGGTCCACGTTTTCGGCTCCCAACGACTGCACCAGGATGTGTGCCGCTTGGGAAAATGGCTGGGGAAGATACCGAAACATCGCCTCGGCCACATGCCACCCACGGGCCAGCAACTCCAGATCCTCAAGGCCCTTCACGGCGTCGGCCACAAAGTCGTCGTGCCGCAATTCTGGGTAGACCCGCTTCAGGTCCGATGCGATACTGCGAACGGTTTCCGGACCAAACAGGTGCTTCAACTGGGTTGACATGTCGTCGTTCTCCTCAACTCCGGGCCAGCGGCGGTCGGCACGTTGGGTATACCTGCACTCGAGCGCCTTGACAATCGGACTGTCCGAGGGAGTGGTCGCCCCCATCCTCCGTCCCTCATTCGCGTCTCCGTCCCTCATTCGCACCGCCGTCCCTCATTCTCACCGTCCCTCATCTTCGGTCCTCCGTCCCTGATTCGCGGGCAGAGAAGTGTGGTGTTTCGCTACACGTGTGTGGTATCTGCCCACTCTCGGTGCGTGGTATCCCCTCACCGGGTCCAGTGCGCCGAGACCGCCCACTGGCACGCTATGTGCTAAAGAGGCGACCCGGTTGTGTGTTAGGATGGCGACATTCGAGAGCGGAGGCCAAGATGCGACGATGGAATTCTTCCCTGATGCTGGTGGCCCTGGTAGCCCTGATGGGGTGCAGTAGCAACAGCGGTGGTATCGAAGACGTGACGGTCCAGGACCAAAGTGGCCAGGATCAGGCAGGACGTCAGGATTTGCTGGCGGACTCTGCCTTGCCCGATACGGCTGACCCGGATGCCGTGGAGCCGGAAGACCTTACCGTGCCCGATGACAAAGGGTCCCACGAGATTCCCGAACCCGACCAGCAGACGCCCACGTGTGGAGACGGCACATGTGATCCCACCGAGGATCCCTGTTCCTGCGGGCAGGATTGTCTGGAAGAGGGCGAACTGGGCCAGGCCTGCTGCAAGCAGACCGACTGCATGATGCCGGCTTGCGGCCCATGCTGCATCGTCGAATGCCAAAACTTCGTGTGTGTCTCGCCGGTCCCCGAGGGGCCCTGCTGCTGGAATGGCCAGTGCGAAAAAGGAGAGACTTACGAAACGTGTCCCGAGGATTGTGCGGCCCCCACGTGTGGGGACGGTTTCTGCGACCCCGATGAGGACCCGTGCGACTGCCCCAGCGACTGTATGGTAGACGGAAACGCCTGTTGCACCGACAGCGACTGTCCCCCGCTGAACTGCGGGCCCTGCTGCATGCTGACCTGCCAGAACTTCCAGTGTTCGTCGGAACCCGTGTGGCTGGAACAGTGCTGTTTTAATCAGGCCTGCGAGACCGGAGAAAGTTCCGCAAACTGCCCGGCAGACTGCTCTTGTGGTAACGGAACGTGTGATGCGGGAGAAGACACCGAGTCGTGCGCTGCCGACTGCCAGAAGCCGGCGAATCAGGACGCCAACTGTGATCCTGCAGACCCTGTGGCTTGTGGTTTGGCCACGGGCCGGGGAAGAGTCACGGTGGATGGTGGTATGGCGCCCGGGCTGTCTCAGCCCTATGCCGGAGTCCTGGTCGAGGCATTCTTGGGCGAAACACTGGTTGCGGCAGCGCTGACCAGTGAACAAGGGGATTACAAACTGACCCTGTACCCCGGTGACTACAAACTGGTTGCCACGCCCCCGTCCGCCGAGGATATGTGGGACCAGATCATGCCCAGTTTTGTCGAGGAGAGCATCACTGTGACCGCTGGCGGTAATACGATGACCGACTTTAATTTCTATTACAGCGGCATGGTGGTGGATAAGCCAAACATCTATTTATACCCTCAGACCACGCAACAAGTGGACGTGACCTTGGATTTCAGCCCGCAGAGCTTCTTGACCGTTTCTATCCCCGACTATGGCCAGGGGTGGAGTGTTGTGGCCGAGCCCTCGGGGTTGTTGGATGGCCTTTGGGGCTTCCTGTTCTATGAAGCGGCCGTGGGTGGAGGGTGGCAGACCAGTGCGGGCCACAACGTGCCGGCCGAGCAACTTGAGGCCTGGATGTATCAGACACTTCCGATGTACGGGTTGAATGCTCAAGAAACCTTTGATTTTGCGGACTTCTGGAAGGATGCCCTTCCCGCTGCCGCCTGGTACACGTTCTATCCGCAGTACGACGATGCCATCTCGGCCCAGGTCGCCTTGAATGTCTCGCCGGCCCCCGACAGCCTGCTGCGCCTCTGGTTCGTGGTCGCACCTGGGCAGGCCCCCGCTGCCGTGGAAGCGCCCGTGATTCTGCCCTTTGACAGAACTGGATTTAGCGTGGTCGAATGGGGCGTCATCGTGGCCCAGTGATCGAAGTCGAAAGCCCGTACTCTTGACTCCCGCCCGCCTTTGCCCCATTTCATGATCTGGATGTTCTGGAACGTTTGCCCCAAAGGGCCTACGTTGTACCTGCGGCGACGCCCCCCCCGCTTCCCATGGAGGTTCAAATGATACACAAGTCTGGATTGGTTCTGGCCCTGGCTCTGATGAGCCTTTCGGCTTGTTCCGGTGTGCAAGGGAATGGAAAGAAGGGCGAAGAGAAGCGCAAAGTGGAGACCTTCTCCGAATTGGAAGTGAACGGAGGCTTCCATGTGGCCCTGCAGTTGGACGGGCCCTCCGAAGGCGAGGTCACGCTGAATCTTTCAGGCGACGAGAATCTTCTGCCGCTTTGGAAGACGACCGTCAGCCAGGGCAGGCTGCGTTTCCACGCCGAAAAACAACTCTGGACTGACCTTCCACTGACCGTGGAAGCCCGAATGCCGCCACTTAAGAACGTTCTGTTCCAGGGTTCGGCCGAAGGAACGCTGAAGGGCATTTCCGGCGACAAATTTGTCATCGAGACCAGCGGGTCGTCGGACCTGGCCCTGGAGGGCACCATCAAGGAGTTGGAGATTCACGTCAGCGGGTCTGGGCAGATCAACGCCTATGGGTTGAAGGCCGAAAAAGTCCTGGTGAAGATCAGTGGAAGCGGGGCCGCACAGGTCCAAGCTGCCGCCAAGTTGCAGGTGGACATCTCGGGCAGCGGCAAGGTGGAGTACTGGGGCAGCCCAGCCGAAGTGGTGCAGAATATCTCGGGGTCGGGTGAACTGGTCAAGAAATAGACCGTACCGCTGAATCCTGACAACTCCGGCTTCCGTAACCTGCTGCAAAGTTCCCCGCAAACGACCCTCAGTCTTGAATTCGTACCTCTCCGAAACTCTATAGTCTTTGCCCCTGTTTTGATCTACCTTGCGGCTTCCGGGAGGAGACTAAGGCACAAGCAGGTGGAGGCGACTATGCGAGGGTGGATTCTTGTACTGGGGTTGGGACTTTGGGTTGGGTGCGGTGACTCTGGGGACAAAAGCAAGGATGTGACAGGGAACCAGGATATGGTGGACGCCCAGGCCGACTCTGCGCCACCCGATGGTCAACCTGGCGACCTGGCGATTCCCGATGCTGCCGATGCGGCTCTTGGCGACCTGGTACCGCCGGCCGACGTATCCGACACCCAGCTTCCGGACGAAGTGGACGTGGTCATTCCTGACCTGCCAACGGATCACAGCGAGGTAGCCCAACCTGACGTGGATGATACGGCCGAGCCCGATGTCATCGACATCACGATTCTGCCGGATCACGTTCGTGTAATTCGAGACAAATGGGGCATGCCCCATGTGCTGGCCGACTCTGACTACGGCGCTGGCTATGGGTATGGGTACGCACTGGCCCACGACAATCTGTCGGGGCTTCTGGATGCGGCCTGGACGGTTCAAGGCCGTCGTTCGGAATTCGATGGCGAGGATGGCCTGGGCATGGACCGCACCATGCGCATGTTCCGTATGGTCGCCGACATGGAGAAAGACTTCCCCTCCATGCCTCCGCTGGCTCAGGATTTGCTCAAGGGCATGGCCGACGGCGTCAACCGATTCATGGCCGAAAATCCGGACAAAGTGCCCGCTTGGGCCAACGAACCCTTCAAACCCTGGTGGTCCCCGGCCATTGCCAAGATGATCTTCTTCACCCCTGCGCTGACGGGAGCCAACAACGAGTTGGATGGCTGGTGTGAACAGCTTTGGGAAATCAGCTTCGGCCTGGATGCCACCGAGCACTTCACCATTGGCAGCAATGGATTTGCTTTGGCCCCAAGCCGTACCGAAAACGGCGTTGCGTTGATGGGGGGTGATCCCCATCTGCCCTGGAAATTCGAGTGGCGTTTTTATGAAGTGCATATGCGCGGCAAGAATTTCGAAGTGGCCGGGGCCAGCCCCATTGGCAGCCCCATGCCCGTGCTTGGACGAAGCCATGATGTCGCATGGACGTGGACGTCCAATGGACCTGACCACGGCGACGTTTACCTGGTTCCCATGGACACCGAGTCCCCCGGCCATTACCTGTTCGACGACCAGAGCCTGCCCTTCGAGACCCGGGAAGAGGTCTACAAAATG
>CAYTWV010000157.1:0-8849 GCA_964442235.1 uncultured Myxococcales bacterium
GTCGTCGCAGGCGTCGCCCTTGCCATCGTTGTCCGTGTCGGTCTGGGTGGCATTCTGGATAACGGGGCAATTGTCATCACATCCCAGGATTTCGCCGGACTGGCAGGGATTGTTGGTGGCCGAACCGGAGAGATCCCCATCGTCAAAGATGGTGTCGTTGTCATCGTCGTCATCACAGGAGTCACCGAATTTATCGCCATCGGTGTTTTTCTGGGTGGGGTTGAAGATGAGTTTGCAATTGTCGATGGGGTCCAGGTATCCATCGTTATCGTCATCGGAGTCGCACGCGTCGCCCGAGCCATCCTT
This sequence comes from uncultured Myxococcales bacterium, assembly GCA_964442235.1. Taxonomy (GTDB): domain Bacteria; phylum Myxococcota_A; class UBA9042; order CAIXZC01; family CAIXZC01; genus CAYTWV01. The sequence goes on from CAYTWV010000157.1 coordinate 307, forward strand.
GTCGTTGTCGGCCTGGGTGGGATTGTAGAGCGAAGTGCAGTTGTCGTCACAACCTACGATTGTGGGGGGCAGGCAGGGGTTGTCCGTCTGGGAACCCGAGCCGTTGCCATCGTCGAGGACTTCGTCGCCATCGCGGTCGGTGTCCACACAATCGGCGATTCCATCCCAGTCGTAGTCTGGGAAGCCGTCATCGGCGGTACCGTTGCAGTCATTATCCTTTCCATCGCAGATTTCGGCTTGGTTGAAGTCGGCGAAGCAGGTGGTTCCCAAGCCGTCGGTGGTGCAAATCCAGATGCCGTTTTTGCAGTAGTCCTCATCGGGGCCATCACATGCGGTATCCAGTTCGGGCCAGGGGTCGTCCTCGACGCCGTCGCAATCTTCGTCGACGCCGTTGCACATTTCGACGTGAGGCAGGTCACCCTGGCACACGGCGCCAGAGCCGTCGGGGAGGCAGACCAGGGTGCCGTCGGCACAAAGGTCCTCGTCGTCGGGGGAGTCGCAGGGGGCGTCAAGTCCCGGGTAGTTTTCATCGATGTCGCCATCGCAGTTGTTGTCGAGGCCGTCGCAGATGTCGTATCCGGGGGTCTGGCTGGGGCAGACCCACCCTTCGAGTCCATCACAGGCCAGGATTGCGCTGCAGGTGCCGTATTCGTTCTCGATCTTGCAGGTATCTGCGACCAGGCCCTCGTCCTTTTCGCTGTTGCAGTCGTTGTCGATGCCGTCGCAGATTTCGGGGCTGGGAATGCGGGCGGAGCAGTCGGACCAGCCGTCGGGACCCTGGCAGATCTGTTCGCCATAACACTGGCCGAATTCGTTTTTGGAGGAGCAGGCCTTTTCGGTCCCATTGATATTGCCGATGCACACGCAAGAATCAGACTTGGGCCAGCACTGGCGAGCGGTTTTCCCGTTGTGCTCCACATCTTTGCAAGTGTAGTCGTCGGGGCAATCGGTGTCGCCCTGGCAGGAGATCGAGCAATAGGAGCCGCCTTTGTTGCCAACCGGGAGGCAGTTGTCACCGGGGCCGCCGCAGTCGTCGTCGTCGTTGCAGGGGACGCAGATGTCGGCTTCCGGGGGCACACACAGGAAGATCAGGTCGGCTCCAGGCTTGTTTTTGCATTTCCATTCGGGGTTTGGGCACTGGTCTTCGCACATGACGGTGCAGACCTGACCATAATCGAAGGTCGTGAGGCAGAAGCCGGACGTGCAATCGTCGCCCTGGTTACAGGGCCAAAGGAAGCCGCCGGGGTCGGGGACGAATTCGAAGTTGTCGGGCCAGAATTGGGCATCCGAGTCGGTGAAGCAGAGGTCACAGACGTCGGGGACCTCAAGGGTGTCCTGGAGGTCCGGAAGATGGATCACGTCCACCAGTTCGGTTTGATCAGCGGGGCTGGTGTCGCCGGAGGTGGGTGCGTTGGGCGTACCGCAAGCTGCCAAGAAGCAAAGCGAGAGTAGACCGAGCGCCATTCCGTATTTGCGGACCATGGGTACCTCCAAAGAGCCGACAGGGACGTGATTCAAGGAGCCATAGGGGACGCTGCCCCCTTTCCCTGGTTCAAAAAGGGGGTAGCGGGATGGATTCATTACTGGTCGCCGACGTTGATGGCGTTGGAGAACTCGACTTGATACTCGTCGCAGATGGCAGTGGCGCCGGGCTTGCGATAGACCTTCACGTAGACCCAGTTGGACTGGTCGGTGCACTGGCGGCTGGCCTCGCTGGTGTCATTGATGTGCAGACCGCTGGGGTCGGGCTGGGACGAGGTATAGGGTTTACAGGGGCATTCGCCACTGCCCTTGGTGCTGGGGGGGGCCTCTTTGAAGCTCTCGTGGAAGTCGGTGAAGAACTCAAAGAAGGTCGTGCCGGAGCAGAGGTTGTTGGAGCCGGCGCAGCCACCCCAATAGACATCGAACATATAGGCGTTGGAGGGGTTCTTGAGGAAACGAACCCGGACATGGAAGCGGTCGCAGCTATTGGCATCGGGGCCGTCCACGGCACGGAATTTGAACCAATCGACATCGCCCAGGGGCACGATGCGTCCCGTGGCGTTGTTGGAGGTGCCGTTGTCGCCGAATTCTCCGCTGGCAGTGGCCGAATCGCAGGTTTGTGAGGGGGCCTCGCCGGATTCGATGGTGCATTCGCAGCCGTCGATATAGGCATTGTTCAGGTCGTAGAATCCGTTTTCGCAGCCGGTAATGATGCAGCCGTTCTGGCAGGCGGTTGTGCCGTGGGAGACGATGCCGCAGGAGGTGGCCGCTTCGCCCTCATCGGTGTCGCCGTCACAATCGTTGTCCTTGCCGTCGCAAAGCTCGACGACGGTGGGGTGGATTTCGTAGACGGTATCATCGCAGTCGCCGCCCTTCTTGACTTTGTAGTCGCCAATGGGCTTGCAAAGGCACTTGTACTGGTCGCCCAATCCGAAGCCATCGCCATCCTGGTCCAGGTAGTAGGGCTGGCAGCCCACGGCGCCTTCTTCGTCGATGATGGTGTCGCAGTCGTTGTCGATGCCATCGCAGATTTCGTCGCCGCCGGTCACGATAAGGGGGTTGGCGTCATCACAGTCGCCGCCCTGTTTTTTGTAGTCGGCGGTTTCACGGCAGCGGCAGTCCGGTTTGGTGGAGTCGCCAATGCCATCTTTGTCGCCGTCGAAGTACATGGTTTCGCAGCCATCGGCGTAGGACTCGTCGACCGTACCATCGCAGTTGTCGTCCAGGAAGTTGCAGGCTTCGTACTTCGAGGGGTTGATGCTGATGGAGGAGTCATCGCAGTCGCCGCCGGCGGTGACATGTTTGGAGGTGGGCTTCTGGCAGGTGCAATCGCCGATGCCGATGCCGTAACCGTCGCCGTCATTGTCCAGGTAGTAGTAGATGCACTGGGCGGAATCCATGGGGTCAATGGTCCCGTCGCAGTTATCGTCAATGCCGTTACAGGCTTCGGTTTTTGGGGTCAGGGCCGAACATTCGGTGAGGCCTTCGGCGGTGCAAACACGTTCGCCTTCGCAGGAGCCGAATCCATTGCTGCGTTTGCAAGGGGTTTTGGCTGAAACGGCCACCATCTGCTGGGAGCAGGTGCACTGTCCACCTTTGGGGATACACTGGCGGACGGGGCCCACGCCTTCCAGTTCAATCTCGGCGCATACGAAGTCGGTGGGGCACTGTCCATCTTCGGCGCAGTCGACGCCGCAGAAAGAACCATCTTCGCCGAAGGGAACGCAGAAGTCGCTGGTGGAGACATAGGGGGAGTTGCATTCGGCGCTCTCTGTGCAGGGGCGGCAGAGGTAGACGTTTTGCGGGATGCACAGGTAGTAGGGGTCAGCGCCACTGTCCTTGTCCTGCAGGCATTCCCAACCGTCAGGGCATTCGTCGATGCAGCCTTGTGTGCAGACCTTGCCGTACATGGACTCGACGCAATAGTTGCTGAGGCAGTCCTTGTTGGTTTTGCACGGGCAGAGGAATTCTCCGGGGCCCGAACACAAGGGCATGTTGTCCTGCAGGTCCTTGACGTCAAGCAGGTCGATGGGGGCGGTGTCATCCGGCAAGGTGTCAGGCAAGTCCAAGCCGTTCAGGTCCTTGGAATCAACCAGATCCAGGTTCGGGGTGTCATTGGTCAGGTCCTGGTCGGGAGGCAGTTCCTGGCCCGGAATATCCAGCGTGCTGGTGTCGGTGCCCGTGACAGTGCCGGTGGAGCAGCCTGCGGCCCAAGCCAAAAGCGAAACGGTCAAACACGCCTGGCCGAGCAGAAAAAGGCCTCTGAACTTCATAATGAACCTCCCGGAAGACAAGGAGCCACCCACGACTCGCAGCGCAGTATACTTGGGGCCTATGCCCCGGTCAACGGAAACGCCCGTATTTTAGTACGCGAGCGGGCGTGCGCTGCGCTGCGCACGTTGGGGTCTGCCGCAGGGTGGTCCCGCAGCGGGAAAAGGGAGAGGCGTTTCGAAGCCGTGAAGCAGGGTTATTCCTGGCAGGCAGCCCACAACCCGGCGCCGCGTTGTTTGGCGGAGGCCACGGCTTGAGCCATCTCTTCTTCGTAGCGGGAGTTGGGTTCGATAATGAGCAGATCTCCGAAACCTCGGAAGAGCAGTTCCTGGTTGACCATTCGCCGAGCGGCCCCGGTTCCAAGCCAAATATAGGCAAGAGTGCGGCCGTAGTGGTCCGTGAGTTCTTCATCGTACTCCAGGAAGACCTCTTTGCCTTCGACCATCTGGGCATTGAAGTCGGTGGCTTCGGGGCCATAACACTCGTCCTCTTGGGTGCTGTTGTGGGCGATCTCCGGGGTGTCGACGCCGATATAACGGACGGTTCTGCCGTCCTCGAGTCGGATGGTGTCGCCGTCGACGACGGAGGTGACCCAGGCGCTTTCCAGATCGTGAGTGTCGCCGGTTTCCTGGCACCCTGAAGCAAGCAGCAGGGCGCAAGTCAGGGCAAGCGTCATGGGGCGGGTGGGCATGGGAGCCTCCGGAGAGTTAGGGGCATTGGGGGTTGGGCAAGCCGGGGGTTCCGCGAGCTCCGGTGCCGAACGTGGAGGTGACCGGAGTGGCGCACCAGTTGGCGGCCGTGTCGTTGGCTTCGGGAGTAAAGGCGTCGGGGTCCAGGGACCAGGAGGCGCCATCAGGAACGGGGCCATAGGAGGGGACGGCATCCAGGATACCTGACTCTGTGGTGAGGGCGAGGTAGCCGTCGTTGTTCAGTTGGAGCGAGGCGTAGGGAATACACTCGGGCAGGCCGCCGTTGGCAGCGACATCGGTATTTCTGCAAAGAACGTAATAGTTACCGGGAACGAGTTCGATGCAAATCTGAGCGGCGAAGGTAAACGTGGCGGGGGTGCCTGCCGCTTTGGCCAGTCCGACGCCTTGCAAGTGGAAGGTGTCTGCGGAAGCGGGGACGTACACTTCGATCCACTCTTTGTCGGCGTCCTCGGTGCCCTGGGTGTTTGCGAAGACCTCGGTGACGACCAGGTTTCCGGGCTGCGGGGGGATGGATGGGACCACTTGATTTGCGCCGTTGGTGCACAGGGAGGCTCCGCAGGCGGGATTGGTGTTGCCGGGTGTGCCGGTGTCTCCGGCGGGGTTGTAGGCGGCAGTGGCCAGGCACCAGGCTTCGGGGGAGTCGTTGCCCTGGGGGGTGGAGCTGGCCGGGTCGAGTTGAATCGCTTTACCGGCCTGAGCGGCCAGCAAGGAGACTTCGTCCAGGAGGACGCCGTTGGCTTTGAGAGCGTAGGTAGCGGCGGAGTTGGGAAGGGACCACTGGGGCAGGGCCACCTTGACGGTGGTCAGGCCGCCATTTGCTTGGGAGTCGGTACTGCCTGCGATGAGGCAGGCGCCGGCCTGGATGGGGGTGCACTGGGTCAGCCCACTGCCCAGGGAGGCTTCAAAGGCGCCGTTGATCCAGAGTTCGATGCCATTGAGGTCTTTTCCGGAAGCGTCGGCGGTGAATGCGAGTTCGATCCACTCGGCAGCGGCCTTGTCGGTGCCGGAAGGGTCGGCGAAAACTTCGGCGATGACCACGGTTCCAGCGGCAGGGAACGAGACCGAGCGTGAGACTCCCTGGTCAATGCAATAGAGGGCACCACAGGGGGTGTTGGCCTCTCCGGGGGTCCCGTAGCCCGTCTTGTCGGTGCCGACGGGGATGGGTTTGGTGGCATTGCACCAGGAGCCCAACTCGTCCCGAGCCAGGGCTACGCCGTCTTGGGAGGCGTCATAGGTGACCTGGTCCACTTCAGTGGTGCCGAATTTGAGGGTGAGGGTGTCCTCGTTGTTGAGGGTGAGTGATGGGTATACGTAATCAACCAGTTCGGCGGGGATCCCGTTGTCGACGGGGTTGTTGGATCGGGCCAGGAGGATGATGTCTCCGGGCTGGAATCGAAGGCAATTTCCGTTGGGCTGCTGGATGATGTGTGCCGGTTTGTCTGTGCCGGACTTCCAGAGTTCCAGTCCGTTGAGGTCGACGGGGCCGGCGCCGGTGACCCGCAATTCGATCCACTCGGCACTGGCCGCCTCGGCGCCCGGGGTATTGGCCATCAATTCATTGAATTTGAGGTCTGCGGAGGCAGGAGCCAGCGCTTCTACAGGCTGACCCTCCAGCAAACAGGTGACGGTTGAGCAGGAGTAGTTGGGTTCACCCGGGCTTCCGAAGCCGCCGTTGGAGCCAAAGGGGATGGAGGATTCACACCAGGTAAGGTCATCGAAGTCGTACTGCAGGGAGTGACCCGAGGGGGCGGTGTCCCAAGTGGCTTCGGCCAGGACGGTGGTTCCCGAGACAATGGCGAGGTAACCTGCCGTATTCTTAAGAGTAATCTTACTGCCATACACATAGTCAGGGACTACATTGCCGTTGACGGCGGTATCTCCGGAGCGGGCAAAAACCATCCAATCCGAAGGCGAGGCAGCGATGCAGAACTTCTCGGGGATCGTGGCAGCGGGGGTTCCGCCCTTGGAGGTGACGATACCCAATCCGGCAAGGTTGAGTGCGGCGTCGGTGGCGTTGATGCGCAGTTCGAACCACTCCTGGTTGCCGTCTTCGCCTGGGGCATCGGCGAAGATCTCGGAGAATGCCAGGTCGCCGGGGAGTGGGGCTCGCATGGTGGTAACGCCTGCGGGGGGCAGACAGTCACATGTAGTGTTGGCCCTGGCCGGAGAGCCGGCGTTGCCCGATTCCGAGTAGGGCTGTTCGAGGGTCAGGCCCCAGGATTCTGCGTTGTCGTTGCAGGTGGAGCTGAGGCATTCCCCGCACAGGGAGAGGGACTTGCCTTCTTTGAGGGCTGCGACCACGGAGCCATCGGCTTCTCCGTAAGCAACGGAGTCGAGTTCGTCGCCTTGCAGAAGGATGGCCACGGAGCCGGAGGTATTGGGCATGGCGAGGGGTTTGCTGAACACGTAGGAGGGCTGGGCCACGTCGGACTCGGCCAGGACCATATATGCTCCCGGTTCGAGTAAGATCGGAGTTGAAGACGAGATGTAGTAGCTCTTGTCTGAACGAGTGGCTTTGACCTGCACGCGGATGCCATTCATGCATTGAGGGATCGAGGAAGCATTGTAGACCTCGATCCACTCGGAGCCTTCATCGGCGCCGGTGGGGTTAGGGAACAACTCGGTGATAACGAGGTCTCCGGGGAGCGCCGTGGGGGTGCAGGTGTTGTCTTCGTTTACTCCGGGTTCGGAGGAGCAGGACGCCATACACAGGAGAAGCGAAAAAGCGAAAAACTGTCTCATCAAAGCACCTCGAAAAAGGGGGCCCAGTGCGAACGGCAAGGCTACCAGAGGTGGCAAAGGATGGCAACGATCACGAAAAGGGGGATCAGGGCTGGGGGTTGGTTGGGTCGGGCAATCCGGTGAGTTTGGCAAGGTGGCGCATTTCGTCGGAGTCTGCGGGACGCCAGCGTGCGGGGGGGAGGTTGCCCAGGGCCAGCTCGGCGAAGCGGATTCGGTCAAGGCTAAGCACCTGATGGCCAATGGCTTCGAAGAGGCGTTTGACCTCTCTGTTTCGGCCTTCGGTGAGCACGACTTCGACGAGGGTTCGGGTGGGCGAAGACTGGCGGACCAAGGCTCTGTGGGCCTGGAGGAGTTCCCCTTCGTGTTGAATCCCTTGCTCCAACTGTTTGAGGGAGCGGGCTACGACGTGGCCCTCTACCCATGCCAGGTAGACTCGTTTGATTTTGTATTGGGGCAGGGTCAGACGCCGCAGGAGTTCTCCGTTGGAGGTCAACAGCAGCAATCCCGAGGTATCAAAATCCAGTCGACCGACATAGTTCAAGTTCTGGAGTTCGGGGGGCAAGTACTCGTAAATCAGGGGGCGATTGACGGGATCCCGTTTGGAGCAGAGGCAGTTCCGGGGCTTGTTGAAGAGGATGGTCCTCTCGGTGATGGGAGCCACCAGTCGGCCGTCGAGTTCCACACGATCTACGCCTGGTTCCACGGAGGTCCCCAAGGTGGTGACCACCCTTCCGTTGATGCGGACGCGGCCCTGAAGAAGCAATTCTTCTGCCTGGCGGCGCGAGGCGACGCCACATGCTGCCATGTATTTCTGGATCCGCAGTTTGGCACCCAAGCCGTCTTCTTGCTCGGGCCCGTGCGTCGGGTCATCGGTCATGGTAATCTCCTGGCGCTAGGGGAACTGAAGAACATAAAACGTCGCATGAACCATCGCTCTGATTATTGGTGCAATCACGACATCCACGACGCCAACGCTAAGCAATGCGACAAGAACGACCATAGATATGAGCATATTTCGTTCGAACCACTGCAAATAGGGATAGGCGCTTTCAGGGAGAATCCCAAACAGAACTTTGCTGCCATCAAGCGGCGGCAGTGGGATAAAGTTGAAGATGGCAAGGACAAAATTGATCATAATGAGGCTTTGCAGAATTTCCGGAATGCCACCGGCCTGGACTCCGGAACTGATAAAGAGGCGCAGTCCAATGGCCGCCAGAAAACCGAAGGCGAGGTTGGAGACGGGGCCAGCCAGGGCTGTCATGGCCATCCCGGCGCGCATGCTGACGCGTTTTCCGCGGAAACGACGGGAGAAGCGAACGGGGTTGACGGGGACCGGCC
>CAYTWV010000158.1:0-6398 GCA_964442235.1 uncultured Myxococcales bacterium
GAGCGATGCGAGCGCCCTTTTCGTCCTTCTTGCCCTCGCCCACGGCTACAATGATGCCCTGGCTGGGTTTTTCTTTGGCGCTGTCCGGAATGATGATGCCGGCGGCCGTACGCTCTTCACTTTCCACTCTCTTCACCAGGATTCGGTCATGCAAAGGTCTCAGTTTCATAGGTCTCCTCCAATCCATTCAAAATCTGCAAGGGCCCCACGCATGGAGCCTGTCAACCCGTATTCCGAGTGCGGCGGCTGCCACAACCCGCTGCCTCAAGAGGCATCCCCCGAAAGGCAGAGCTAAAGTAATGGGCTGGTTTCGGTTTGCAACCCGGTTTTTTCGGAAGCGGTCGTTGTGGGGGGGGAAGCCGGGCAAAGCCCGATGGATACTACTCGAAAAGCACAGACCAGGCCTCGGGGTTCAGGATCTTCAGTTCCTCACGGGGATCTCTCAGGCGATGAATGGCGTGTGAATAGACCACTTTGCCGCGCACCTTTTTAAGGAAGTAGTGGGGTCTGCGGAAGACAGGCTGGGCCGTCCAGGTCACGTCGTCATCGGGGTTCCAGTACAACGAAGCCACGCGCACCCTGTTGATGTCCAGATTGCGACGCAGCACCTCTTTCATGTGAATCAGCGCCTCGTTAATCAGGCGGCCGCTCTTGAAGGTGCTGTCGATGATCAGCACGTTGTCTTCCCGATTAAGGCGGTCCGCCAGATAGTCCAGGCCAATGACATTGCTCTGATAGGAAAGCCGCGTGGGCATGGTATTCAGGCTGATATGGTCCGGCTTGGGCCGCTTCTCCTGGGACTTTTTCGTCTTGTACTTGTAAACCTCATGTAAGGGCAGACCCAGATTCACCCCTCCAGGCCACAAGGCAATAATAAAGTTAGGCTGAAAACTCTTATCATTAAAAATATTAACGCCGAGTTTCATCGCATCATAGAGCAACTGCTCGGGCGTGACGTAAAGATACGGCCCCTCGGTGGCTTCGTCCACGGGCTCGGAGTGATCCTGCCGAAGGGTCGCCCAGATCTGCGGGTCCTTTTCCCGGATCAGCGGGTCATCGGGGTCGTCGGTGATCAAGTCGGCCAATTCGTGGGGGTAGTCGATCCAGGTGGAACCGGCGATGTCTTCCAAACACTGAACTTCGATGTGTTTAAAGGCAGACTTATCGGGCTTGCGGTGAACGGTGCCCACCATGATCCGTTCGGGGGTATTCGAGCGGGCCCGTTTTTTCAGCGTCTCGACGATAGCCCGGATGGTATTTCCGGTCTCGTACACGTCGTCCAGAATCAGCAGGCCGTCTTCCCGGCAAGCGGACTGAATCACGTGTTCCAGCCCCTTGACCACCACTTCGTCCTGTTTGCCCATGCCCGTGTAGAACTCGGTAGCCGTGGTGGTGTTGTTGATAAAGAGACCCTGCATCCGGAAATAGGCATCCACATAGAGGCCTACGGCGGTGCCGCCACGCCAGATGGAGATCGCATGTTTGGGGCGGAATCCGGTTTGATAGAGGCGCTTGCCCAGTTTCAGGCCCTGGACCATCAGATCGCTTGGAGTAATGTGCAGAATTTCCGGCATGGAAGCCCCCCGACCAAAGCCCCTTAGAGCGGCGCCTTGAACGAGACATTCGCCACAAGGGCCTCCAGAGTCAAATGAAAACGGACGTGAAGGTCGGCTACCAGCGAGAGATCCAAGGCGGTTGCATCCCTGGTTACATACAGTTGGGAGACCAGATGGGAGCCGTTGAAATGTAGTTGTTGAAGGGAGATAGGGCGCTTCGAGGCCTTCTCCAAATCGCTGCGCAAGCCAGGGTCCAAGGCCTCGCCAAGCAGATCCGGTAAGTTGGCAGCGGCTTCGAGGTTCACGCCGGCATCCACACACGAGAGTTCATATTCGAAGGGGGTGCGCGGAATTCGGGAGTTCTCGACCAGGGTGGCTTCTTTCACGACCTGTTCCCGAGTCCGGAGCATAAAACAGAAGGGGACCTCCTCGGGCAGAGAGGTGGTCAGGACCAGCAATTCGACCTGGGAGTGCTCGGGGCCCACCCGGATGCTTCGAACGTGCATCCAGACGTCGCGCCACACCATTCGGAATGAGCGAAGAAACTCCCGGCTTCCATAGCCCATCCACTCGGCGGCCCGTTTAACCAGCCCCGTGTCCGGATGTTCGTCGTCCTTTCGATTGCGAACAAACGGCGTAAGCCACGCCGCCACAGCCAGGAATGCGACCAGCGGAAACACCTTCTGGTCGTACCACCAGGCAGCGGTCACTACCAATACCAGGACCAACGTGCGCAAAACCATGCTGTCCCCTTGTTCCACTGCCCTTTCTCACAGTAGGCGCGCACCGTCCAATCGTCAACGTGAGCGGGGCGCCGGTTTCGCGAAGTTTTTGCGGCGCCGCGCCGGGTGTGTTAACATCCGTGCCGAGTGAGGTTCGCGATGACTCCACGTGGCAAAACGCTCTTGATTCTGGCTCTAATTCTCGGCTTCACCGGGGCAGCTTTGGCCCAGGAAACGCCGGGCGCACCTGCAAAAGCGGCCGTATCCGCAACCCCGGGACCGGGCGAGGCAGGCGTGACGCAGGACGCTGCGAAGAAAAAGAAGAAAAAGAAGAAGGTCAAGAAGGCCGACTCCGGCGAGAAGGCAGCGAAGACCGGCTCCAAGACCGGCCCGGTTCGAGTCACCGGCCGGGATCCCTACAGCATCTACACCACGGGCCTCTTCCAGGAAGTCTATATCGACGACAACCTGAACCTGTACCGGACCCGCCAGTACGGCGGAATTGTGCCCGCCATCGAAGAAAAACGGGGCACCAATATGTCAGCTCCTGCCGAGGCAGGCGAGAAGCTGATGATCCACAGAATCGGTTTTGAGCAGCGGGAACTCTTTTCTCGTCTTTTCGTCCTGGGCAACGGACTTCTCAGCCCATGGATTTATGACAACTTTGCGCAGGCACAGGGCAACCCCGAGGTTTCGTATCAGATCACGGTTGAACTTCCCGGGGCCAAGATTCCCAAATACAACGACCGTCGTCCGCTGGTCACCCGAGCCTTTAATTCCCCCATCGATTCCATCGAGGGTCAACCCTTCAAGGGTGGCGTTCGCGTGATCATCACGCTGAAGCGCGAGGCCCGCTATTTGCCCGTCCAAGTGGGCCGCCTGCTCTATATCGACGTCGAACGCTAATCCCCCCTCGCCGCCTTAAACCCCGCTTCCAGGTCAACTTCGTTGCGTGTGGTCTGCAGAAAGGCTAGACTGCCGGGTCGAATCGGCCGGTGAGCTTTCTCACGCTCCCGTACCACGCCACCCTGCCACAGGAGGAGCCATGGGTTCCAGAGACCACCGTCGGCGGCGCAACTTCAATCAGGACCAGCGCCGTTCAAATCCCAATTCTTACGAATTTCCTGCGACCTCCAATGTGCCGATTACTTCCTGGTCCGACGACGAGGGTCAGTCCAACCCAGTGTACGTGGCACCCGGCTCCGACGAGCCGATGGTGCGTCCGCGCCGGCGTGGTGGGGAAGGCTCTCCACAATCCGAAGACCGCAATCGCAATATGAACCGCTCCATGCGGGACATGTTCTTCCAGTCCAAGGCCCATGTTACGGTGGTCTTGCTGACTCATCAGGCCGAGCCGTATCTGGAGAACCTGCTCCATCTGATCAGGACCCAAGAGGGGCCGTATCAGACGGAGGTTTTGGTGCTGGACGACAACAGCACCGACCGAACTCCGCTGATTCTTCGTTCCCGCGGCATCCGCAGTTTTCCCATTACGGCCAAACGGGGCGTAAGAGAAACCGCGGCGCGCCTGGCCGAAGGAGAGGTGCTGATCTTCTTGACCCAAGACACACTGCCTTTGGACCGCCAATGGCTGCGCAAACTGGCCGGTCCCATTCTGGAACAGAGGCCGGTGGGGCTGGTTCATGGGCGATTGATGGCAGACGCCTCGGTGCCGCCATACCAGCGAGGCCTGATTCAGGCTCGTCCCTATGTATCGGGCTCTAAGATGCTCTATTTCAATTCGTGGGAAAGCGGCGAAGGCGCAGACTTGATTCCGCACACCAACGTGGCCATCTCCCGCTCCCTTTTGAATGAAGCGGGAAGTCGGGCCGATGACGACGTGGCCCTGCTCGACCTGATGTATTCCACGGGCTCCGGGAAGTTGTACTCCCCGGCCCCAGTGGCAGCGGTTCGCCGAGGGGAGCTGCCCAAACGCTTCCTGGCTACGCAGGCGTCGGATAACGCCAGCAGCCTGGCTCGCCAATTAGGTTGCCACGGGGCACACCTGCTGGCAGAACTGCGGGAGATTGGACAGTCCGGGGAATTGCCAAGCGGCGAACGGGGCGAGGCCTATGCCGTAGCCATTGCCATTCGAACCGCTCAGGCCGCCTCACTGGTCGCTTCCAAGTATCCCAAACTGATCAAAAGCGCCACCCGACTCAGCCCCAAACTGAACGCTTTGTGGCGGCGGCGAAAGGACGACTGATGGGACTTTAAACGGGGGATGGATCGCACTCTTTTTTGCGCCCCACCCCGTTCGACCGTATAGTCCCTCTTGGTCGAGGCCCTGGTGCCCAAGGAGGTTGGACCGTGATACACGATACGCATGTAACCACCATTGAACTGGAGTTAACTCGGGACCAGATTCGCGAGGCCCTTGCCCATTGCAAGCTTACCTCCGAACAGGAAGCTGTTATCCGTATGCGCTACGGAATCAGTCTGGCCGCCAACGACCCGATCACCTATCGAGGCGGCGACAACGAAGAGCTTCAGGCCAAGATCGCCCTGATCGAAAAGGCCATCATGGAGTACCTCGAAGAGGGTGCCATGGAGAGTTCGGATCCGGCGACTATGGATGACCTCAAAGACATCTAGTACATACCCGTAGAGACTCCCGATCATCCGCAGAGACTGCGTTGGGCCTTGGGCAGCTTGCTCGCCGTGCAAAGCACGACTCCGCAGCCGCCCTGCGGCGCCGCCTTGTCTCTGCGGCGCTCGGGAGCCCCTACGGGCATGTCCCCTTGAACCCATCAGTCATCGTTGGGCCTTGGGCAGCTTGCTCGCCGTGCAAAGCACGACTCCGCAGCCGCCCTGCGGCGCCGCCTTGTCTCTGCGGCGCTCGGGAGCCCCTACGGGCATGTCCCTTGAGACTTACGGCACAGTTGGAAAAACCCTTAGCGACGAGTTTGGGTGAGTGGCATCCCCCGTTCCTGAAACGGGGGACGGGAGGGGGCGGGCCCATGCGACCAAGCGTAGCGCAATCGCATGGGCTGCGGTCACCCTTACCGGTGTCCCCGATTGAGGAACCGCACAAATGGCCCTTGGGCAGCTTGCTCGTGAGATAACTCAGGACTAATGCGCGGTGTGATAGTTATTGAACGGCAGCGGGGGCGGGAGCGGGAGCGGCGGCGGGGGCAGCATCAGCGGGCGCAGGGGCCTCGGCCGGAGCGGCGGGAGCGGCGGCAGGCACTTCGGCCGGAGCGGGCGCAGCGCCCTCGGCGGCCGGGGTCATTCCCCAACCTTCGCGAATGACGGGGGCCAGAGCTTCCACCAGATTTTTGGCATCAAGCCGAGTGTTGATGGTCAGCGTTCCGGTCTGAGAACCGGCAGCGGAAATCTGCAATCCCCGCACCTTGCGAAGCCCTTGCAGCCACGGCATGGGCCCAACCAGATTCTGGAACTCGGGGATAGAGAACAGGCTGTCCATCAGCACGGGAACCTGCAGGGACATCACGAAGTTGGCGCCAGACTTCAGGGCTTCTTCGCCCACGGCAGCACCCAGGTTCAAACCGCCCACACCGTCCACGACCATCTTGGCCCGAACGATGGGATTGGGTCCAAACGTCATCGCCACACGATCGCCCGACGTCGCCACGGCAAACCCCAGAGACTTGCGCAGCACGTTCTTCACCCAGGCGGCCTCTTCGGGCAACGGGATGCCATCCCAGTTAATCTCGAACACCAAATAGTCCACCGTGCCGGACTGGTAGGCCTCGGTATCCATCTTGATCAGGATGCCTTGCTGAGCCAGAAGCGGGGCCAAAACGCCCTTGACCAGATCCTTGAATCCCTTGCCTTCCAGCATGCCACGCTGCTGGGGAGGCAGGGCCTGCACGGCCCGCTTGTATAGGAATTCATAGAATTCGTACATCTTGTCCCGCATCTTAGCACCGTCAGGAGTGGAATTTACTGAGGTGAACGATAGCGGGAAGCCATCTTCATGGTACATCGCCATGGCGGACTCGGGTCCCATCAGAGCAATCAGTTCAGAGTAGAGCTTCTTCAACGCCATCTTGTCGGCGTCGCTCAGCTTCCAGGCAGCGCCAATCAGTTCGCTGTATCCGTCCACAAACCCGTTGAAGATAGCCGGCGGGAACCAGGAAGCCCCGACCAGCCAGCT
>CAYTWV010000158.1:6408-8842 GCA_964442235.1 uncultured Myxococcales bacterium
CAGCTATCCGGCGGCAGGTACTTGGCCATCTCGAAGGTGCCACCGGTGAAAGAGGCGAAGGTCTTAGCCATGGAGCTGCCCTCGACGGTGTTGACTTCCACCTGCAAGGTCAAGTCCACGTCGGAGGTGCCCAGGGTAAAGGTTACCTTCTGGACGTCGCCGACAAACCCCTTCACAAAGTTGACCATCTTGATGATGAATTCACGCTGGTCTGCGGGCATCATGCCCTGGCCGGTAATTTCACGCTCGAAGTCTTCCATGCCCGAGGTGACAAGGGACTTGAGGGACGCACCGTCCACAACAACGACCAGCAGATTCTGGGTGCTCATGCGGCCCAGTTCCAGCTTCATCTCTCCGCTGAGTCCGTCGATGACCTCAAACGACTTGGCCTGGAGCAACAGGTTGCCCTGAGGAAGCACGTACTCTTCCTTAACTTTGTACCCACCGTGTTCGTCGGGGGTGGTTCCTTCGGGCAGAGCCGCCTTCAACAGTGCGATTTCGGCCTTGAGGGGCCAGGCCACGACGACGTTGTCGGCGCCCTGGATGGCAAACCCGATACCCCGGGTGGTATCCACAAAGTCCATGTTTTTCAGGTTCAAGTCCCGGATACCTTCACCCAAGGACTTCTCCAACTCGGTCTTGGCCTTGTCGGCGATGTCCGCAGGCAAGGTGCCCAGGGCCTTTTCTCTGAGCGCTTCCAGGGGACCGGTCACTCCGTAGACTGCCACGGCGCCCAACGCCTTCTTGACTTCGCTGGGAGCACTGCCCTGGTCGGAACCCACAGGCTCCACTTTCTGAGCGGGGATGGCTGGCATGCCCGTGTCCGCTGCCTTTTCAGGAGCCTTGGTCTTGGCCGGGTCGTCCTTCTGTTTATCGGCCTTGGCGGCAGCCTTCTCGGCATTCTTCTCGGCAAGACTTTTGGGTTTTTCTTTGGGAGCCTCATCGCCGCAGGCTACGCCCAGAGCAAATACCAACGTGAACATTGCGGCCCAAAGGCCCTTCCCGAAACGTGTCATGGAACCCTCCTTGGCGGGTGATCGGCTACTACTTTGTCTGGGTAGCACGAGACTGACATCGATGTCAACGCTGGACATGGCTGGAAGGCCTGGTCTATAACCTGGGCCAGGAGGATCATCATGAGCAACGATTCCGACAAGAAGGCCCCCTATTCCCCCGAGTCATTCCTGGTTCACGGTGCCATGCGGGACGAACACTGGGATTACAGCAACCACGTTATTCCCCCGATTACCGCCTCCACGGCCTTTCGTTTGGAGAGCACCGAGCGAGGTGCTGCCGGATTCGCTGCGTTTGCTTCGCCGGAGAATGCGGGGCCTGGTGCACACCCGATTTACATCTATGAGCGCCTGGCCGAGCCCACGGTAGCCCTGCTGGAGCACCAGTTCATGGAGTTGGAGCGCACCGAAAGTGCCACGGCGTTTGCCAGCGGTATGGCCGCCATCTCCGGAGTGCTTCTGGCGTTGTGCAAGTCCGGGAATCAAGTAGTGGCTCACACGACCATCTATGGTTGCACATACAGCCTGTTAACCAACTGGATGCCTCGCTACGGCATCGGGACGAACTTCTGCGACTTCCGAAAGTTGGAAGAAATTCGCAGCCACATCACGCCCCAGACCCGAGTCCTCTATTTCGAGACTCCGGCCAATCCCACACTGGAAATCATTGATGTGAAGGCCGTGACGGAACTGGCCAAGGAACTTAACGCCACGCGTACCGAAGAGAATCGCATCTACGTGTTGGTAGACAACACCTTTGCGACGCCCTTCTGCCAGCGGCCTGCCACCCTTGGCGCCGACGTCGTGGTGCACTCGTTGACCAAGAACTGCATGGGATTCGGCACGGACATGGCCGGCATGGCCGCCCATTCGCTTTCGGTGCACACGTCCATCCGCATGGTCCGCAAGGACTTTGGTGGTGCGGTGGCCTCTCGGGCTGCCTGGAACATCCTGGTTTACGGCATCTCGACGCTGGCCGTCCGCATGCGTCGCCAAAACGACACGGCGCTCAAGGTCGCACGCTTCCTGGAGTCCGACCCCAGAGTCAAAAAGGTCTTTTATCCGGGACTGGCAAGCCATGAGCAGCACGAGTTGGCCAAACGCCAGATGGTGGACTTTGAAGGCGAGTTTGCCCCCGGCCTGATGATCTATTTTGAACTGGCCGGAGAAGGCGCCGAGGGTGTTTCGAACGCCAAACGATTCATGGACTTTGCTGCCAATCAGTCCTACTGCCTGACGTTGGCGGTGTCCCTTGGCAACACCAAGACCTTGATCGAGGCCCCCGCACTGATGACCCACTCTGCCTATGACCCCGAGGCGGCGGCAGCGGCGGGCATGAAGTTGACGGGCGTTCGGCTCTCTATTGGTCTTGAGAATCCCAGCGATTTGATTCGGGACCTGGAAGGCGCTCTGGCGGCCAT
>CAYTWV010000159.1:0-3121 GCA_964442235.1 uncultured Myxococcales bacterium
GGCCCCTTCTCCGATCCTCTTCCCCGCATGAGCTGCGGCCGTCCCAGTCGCAACACATCTCTGCAGCTAGTTTGCCACGCCGTGGATCACACCCGTGGACGCCGGGGGTGAGATCTCAAGACGGGGAGCATCGGTAAGGGTGTCAGCAGTCCATCCGACTACGCTTCGCTTCATCGCATGGGCAGCGCTTGTCCCGGCTATGGCCCGGCCCGCTCCATGATGGTGAATTCCACTCGGCGGTTCTTCTGGTAGTCGGCTTCGGTGGTTTCGGGCTTCACCAGCAGTTGTTCTTCACCAAAGCCCTTGGAATCCAGGCGTTTGGCGTCGATGCCTCTGGCCACCAGCGCCTTGACCACCGCAGCAGCACGTTTCTGCGAGAGTTCAAGATTCTTGCGTGCGTTGTCACGGCTATCCGTATGCCCGTCCACTCGAAGCTTCTTGATCCCGGGGTTCTCGAGCAGGACCTTGTAGACCGCGTCCACCACTTGCTGGCTTTCGGGCTTGATCTTATCGGTGCCCACATAGAACAGAATGGTCTCGATGATCACAATGTTCTTGCCCTGGACCTTGGCCAGTTCATCGGGGCAACCATCGGTATCGTCACGACCATTAAGGGTCTCGGGTTCGTTGGGGCACTTGTCGACGCCCTTGGCGCAGGCACCCTGGAACTTGGCGTTTCCGCCTCCCTGGGCGACCCACGGGTCACAGAAGCCGTCTTTGTCGTTGTCGGGATCAGGGCAGCCGTCCAGGTCTTCGAACTGGTCGATGTCCTCTTTTTCCAAGGGGCACTTGTCACTGCCCTTGCAGAGGGACTGATAACTTGCGGACTGGCCCTTTTCGGCGACCCAGGCGTCACACACACCATCCGAATCGTTGTCGACGTCGGGGCAACCATCCCCATCTTCGAACTGGTCCTTGTCTTCGGGATCGTCGGGGCACTTGTCCACACCCGAGCAGGCCACAGCGGGGTCGCCCTTGAGTCTGGTGGGCAATTCCCGGTCACAAATCCCATCTTTGTCGTTGTCCCAATCGGGGCAACCTTCCTGATCCTGGAACTTGTCGATGTCTTCGGGATCATCGGGGCAGGAGTCCGCTTTGTCAGGAATGCCGTCCTGGTCGCGGTCCTTGTTGGGATCGTCTTCCACTTTGGAGTTGAACATGAAGCCGCCAAAGAGGCGGAAATCGGGCGAACTGTAGCCCTCGGTGATTCCCACGCCACCGCCCAGACTGACGGCCATGTTGGCGCTGAGGTGGTACTTGCCGCCCACAAGAAACTCCAGAGGATTCTGATTGGCGTTTCCAAAGGGTTCGGAAGCTGCCGTCGAGCCCACCATTTCCACAATGACTTCGGCCAGTTCGGGCACAACGGAATACCAGACGCCGGCGTGATACTGCAGTTCGTCTTGAAGCTTCAAATCTCCCACCTGTTCATTGGCGGTGACCAGATAACCCAAGTTCAGCGTGGCGCCCCAGACCTTCAAGTTCACATCCAGGTTGACCCACGGCGTAAAGGTGAAGGATTTGTTACCCTTGTAAGGGTCGATGGTGTTCGCAGTGGGGATGGAAAACGACGGCGAAAAGGCCAGCGAAAAGACCTTGTTTTCGGTGCGATAGACCTGCAATCTCGGGTAGATACGCAAGTCGCCCAGCCCTACGGGGGAGGGCGCATCCTGGCCCACAAACCCTTGCCCATCCTGGAACATCACAACCGGCAGGGCAGCACCCACATCCAGCCAATCGAAGATGCCGAAACCCGCCATCAAGGTGGCCGTCAGTTGGTTTCCGATGACGGTTCGGACCACGTCACCGCTTTCCAGATTTTTGATCACGATGGGGTCGTTCTGATAGTCCAGAAAGAGTCCCACGTTCCATTCCATTTGACCTCGGGTGTGGCCTTGGCCGGTCACAAACAGGTCCTGGTGAAACGGGCTGGGTTTGAAGGCCTGGGCATCAATGGAGGTTTCGGCCCGGGCCGTCGCCGGCAACAATACGACCAAGGCCAGAACAAAAGGGACCACCCTCACGGCCGCTTTGGCCCAAGCCATGCGGCGGCGCATCAGCAGCAGCGTCATCGTCAGCACCAGGAACAACCAGGCGACATTGCTGGAGACCGGTGCGGCCCCAGCCGAGCAGGCCCCGCCACGGATCCCTACGCCTCCGGCCTGGCAGGCATCGCCCACCCCGTTGCCGTCCAGGTCATCCTGGTCGGTATTGGGGACCACGGGGCAGTTGTCGTCCAGGTTGGGAACATCGTCGTTGTCCATATCGGCGTCGCACACATCCCCGATGTCGTCGTTGTCGGTGTCTTTCTGGTCCGTATTGGCCACTTCAGGGCAGTTGTCGTCCAGATCCGAGACGCCGTCGCCGTCCACATCGTCGTCCACCACGATGGGTTCGTCGCAGACGTCTCCGATTCCGTCGTTGTCCGAATCCAACTGGTCGGTGTTGGCAGCGGCGGGGCAGTTGTCGTCGTTGTCGGCAACGCCGTCGTCGTCGTCATCCAGGTCACAGACATTGCCCAAACCGTCGTCGTCCAAATCGGCTTGATCGGTGTTGGCCACCTTGGGGCAGTTATCGTCGTCATTCAAAACGCCATCGCCGTCCCAGTCGTTCTGGCAGGCATCCCCGATGCCATCGTTGTCTTCATCGGCTTGATTGGGATTCTGAACCAGCGGGCAGTTGTCGTCGGGGTCCAGCACTCCGTCGCCATCGTCGTCGGCGTCACACACGTCGCCCAGGTTGTCCGAGTCCAGGTCGGCCTGGTCGTCGTTGGCATCCACAGGGCAATTGTCGTCGATGTCGTCAATTCCATCGTTGTCGTCGTCGGCATCACACAAGTCCCCCAGGCCGTCTTCGTCCAGATCAGCCTGGTCGGCGTTGGCGGTGGTCGCACAGTTGTCGTCGACGTCTTTTACACCATCGTTGTCGTCGTCGTCGTCGCACGCGTCGCCGGCGCCATCCTGATCGGAATCAAGCTGGTTGGTGTTGGGATTGACGGGGCAGTTGTCGTCGTCGTTCAAGACGCCGTCGCCATCCCAATCGTCCTGGCAGGCATCGCCAAATCCATCCTCGTTGCTGTCCTCTTGGTTTGGATTGGCCACCAGCGGACAATTGTCGTCGA
>CAYTWV010000159.1:3131-8800 GCA_964442235.1 uncultured Myxococcales bacterium
CAGGGATTTCGTCGTTGTCGTCGTCGTCGTCGCAGACATCTCCCAGTCCATCCTGGTCCGAGTCCACCTGGTCAAAATTGGCCACGGTGGGGCAGTTATCGTCCATGTCCGGAATGCCGTCTTCGTCCTGATCCAGGCTTGGCTCACACAGGTCGCCGATGCCATTGCCGTCCGAGTCCGCCTGGTCTTCGTTGGGGACTGTGGGACAGTTGTCCAAGACATCCAGAATGCCATCCTGGTCGGTGTCGGGCAGTTCCTGGCAGGCATCCCCCCAACCGTCCAGATTCAGGTCTTCCTGGCCGGGGTTGTAGTTCAGCGGGCAGTTGTCGACCCCATTTTCGATTCCATCGTCATCGATGTCGTTATCACACAAATCGCCGATGCCATCCTGGTCCGTATCCCACTGGTTGGGGTTGTACACTTCGGGACAATTGTCCTGGTCGGGCCCGATGCCATCCCCGTCCACGTCATCATCACAAACATCGCCCAGTCCGTCGGTATCCGAATCGAGCTGTTCGAGGTTGGCCGTAAGCGGGCAGTTGTCGTCCAGGTTCGGGATTCCGTCCCCGTCCAGGTCGTCATCACAGGCATCGCCCAACCCATCGTTGTCCAAATCGCTCTGGGAAGCATTTGGGACCACGGGGCAATTGTCGGCGGGATCCAGCACGCCGTCGCCGTCCAGGTCACCCTCACACAGGTCGCCGACGCCATTGTCGTCGGTATCCAGTTGATCGGTGTTGGGTACCAGAACACAGTTATCCTGATCGTTGGGAACCGTGTCGTTGTCGGCATCGTCGTCGCAGGCGTCGCCCAGACCATCGGCATCCACGTCGGACTGGCCCACATTGGGTGTGGTCAGACAGTTGTCGACCGGGTTCAAAATGCCATCGTTGTCCAGGTCGTCGTCGCACACATCGCCAAAGCCATCTTCATCGGTATCGGTGAAGTCCTCACTGGCGAACAGGGGGCAGTTGTCCAGGATGTTGGGCGTCCCATCGTTGTCCCAATCGTCGTCACAGGCATTGCCCAGGCCATCTTGATCCCCATCGGCCAAATCCACCGAGGGTGTGGTGGGACAATTGTCGATGACGTTCTCGAACCCGTCGCCGTCGATGTCGTCGTCGCAGACATCCCCAAACCCGTCGCCATCCAAGTCTGCCTGGTCCGTGTTGAAGGTGACCGGGCAGTTGTCGTCGGGGTTCAAGATGCCATCGCCGTCAATGTCGTTGTCGCACAGGTCGCCCACGCCGTCGGCATCCAGGTCCGCTTGATCCGGATTGGGCACGTTGGGGCAATTGTCATCGCCGTTGGGCAGTTCGTCCCCGTCCCGGTCCGGATCACAAACATCACCGGGGCCGTCGCCATCCTGATCGGCTTGATCCGTGTTGGCGGTTATGGGGCAGTTGTCGTCCACATCGGGCACGTCGTCGTTGTCATCGTCGTCGTCGCAGACGTCGCCCTGGGAATCGCCATCGTTGTTGGCCTGGTCCGTGTTGGGAATGTCGATGCAGTTGTCCACGCCGTTCAAGATGCCATCGCCATCCTTGTCGGCCAGCGGGCCATCGGTTTCATCGACGTCCAGGTAATCCCAGACATTGTCGCCATCCACGTCGTTTCGCAGTTCCACGGAATCCAGTTTGCCGTCGCCATCGGCGTCGATGTCGAACCAGTTGTCTCCGTCGGTCCCATCCACATTGATAACCAAACCCGAATCCTGGACCTCGGTTAGGGTCAGGAGGGTATCGTTGTCATCGTCGGCATCCCGCCAGTTGGGCAGGGTATCCAGGTCGAAATCGGCGGTTCCCTCGACGGAGTCCAACACCAGGTCGCCGTCCGAATCCAGGTCCAGAGCGTCAATGATCAAATCCAGGTCGGTATCCACGCAGGTCCCGCCGTCGGTTTCCACAAAATCGGGGATGCCGTCGGAGTCCGAATCGGGAACCAAAGGATCCAGGCCGCAGGTGCCTTCCTCGCTATCCAACAGGCCATCCCCGTCGGTATCGGGATCCACCGACTCGGTGTTGTCGTTCCAATCGGTCTGGGGCGCTCCGGATTGCCCCGAGGCCCGAATGAACACCTGGTTGGAGAAGAGTCCAGCCGTATTGCCGGTGAACTCTACATCAAAGGTCACAGTGGTCGACTCGCCCAAGCCCATGGTGCCGCCGGAAACCGCGTTGGCGCCCGTGCCCAATCGAACCCGGACCATATGTGTGGCTTCCACATACTCGGCCTGGTCATCCCCCGCCGCGTCGGTCTTCATCCCGGCATTGGCGCCCGAGACGATTTGAAGCGTTCCGGGAATCAGGGCCACACCTGCGGGAAGTGGGTCTTCCAGAATCGTGTTCACGGCGGGATCGTTGCCCGTGTTGGGAACCACGATGGTGTAGCGAATTCTATCCCCAGGCGTCACCGGCGTGGGGTCAAGCAGTTCCATGGTCTTGTTTGTAGTTACAAAATTCGGGGCGTAGGTCGAGATGGAGGTACCAAATACGCCCAGATAATAAAGATCCTGTGACGATGTGGCCTGGAACGTCGCCGAAGTGGCTCCAGCCGTAACATAGTCGGTCACGTCCAGCACATCGATATCCATACCAGCCATGCTGCCTGCTGCTCCGGTCAATTGGGGCAGGTCGCCGTCCACGCTGACGCCCACGCCCAGAGTGGAGCGGGTCCCGTTGAAGAAGTTATTCGAGGGGTTCAGCGCGTTGCTGAGGGTGTTTCCATTGAACTGGAATGCATCCCCGTTAATCGAGGCGTCTCCTTCGTACGTGACCATAAACAGCTTGGCATCATAACCGGAGGCGGGGACTTCGAAACCGCTGATTGAACCGCTGGCCGAGCCGCTGCTGGAAACTCTGTCGAACCCATCAAAAATGGCGATGTTACGAGGCGGAGCTGTAGGAAGCGAATAGGCGACCACAATAGTCCAGCCGGCATACGCTGTCTCGTCATCCTGGTTCACCACACCGATGACATCCACTCCGGACATCGTGTAGGCCCCCGTCCCCTGAGCCTTCAAGAAGTCCGTGACCTCATCGGTGCTTTGATAGAAGTTGCTGCCCCCGGACGAGCCCGTCCAGGATTGGTCGGCACTCAAGGCCAACGTCGTCCCATCGGGAGCAGTCAGAGTGGCCGTGGTGTCGGCGTTGGCACTGGATCGTTTGGCCGACCAGTAGGCCCGAGCGTAGGCCACCGTTGCGCCCACCGGAAGCTGGAACACAGCCTGGGAGCGTGCTTGCGCTACCGTAACGCCATTGTTCGCCTCAGCCTGTCCGTCAGCCGGTGAATCCGAACGCCAGAAGATATCTATGGAGGTGTCGCCGGTGCTGTTGCCGCAGGAGCCCACGGTCCCCACGACCGGTGCCGGCGGGCTATTTCCGCAGTCCCGGCCCAGCGTGTTTCCGAACACAACCAGATCCCCATGCAGGTCCGTCTGGTAGCGCAACACCGGAGCCGCAAAGGCGTCGGCAGCGACCAGCAAGAGGGCAACGGTACCCCAGAACTTCAGCGTGGTTTTTGTAGACATATATTCTCCTGGGCCATTGGGGGCCTTGCTTGGGGGCAGCACCCAGGAACGATAAGATGGACCGGGCGGTCGGTCAAGATACCCACCCAACATAGGTAACATCTTTTTCAGTACGTATCTGCCCCAACTACTGGGATTGGTTCCGTAGCCGGCCTGCCCTACGAAGCCTTGGCGAAGTAGGGTCGCCGGCCTGCCCTACGAAGCCTTGGCGAAGTAGGGTCGCCGCCGCGTTTTCGGTCAGGGAGTGGTGCGGTTCAGTTCGTGAGGGGGGAGGAAGTTCAGTTCGTGAAGATGACGGTCCCTGGGGCGCCGGCCTGGTTGCCGGTTCCGCCAAAGGCAAACATCTGGCCCAGGAACTGGTCGCTGATGGGGACATAGACGGCAATACGGCCGCCGGAACCGCCGCCACCGTAGTTCGGCGGGTTAGACACCGAGCCACCGTTGGCGCTGATTTCGCCCTCCCCAACCAGCGTACCGGCCTGAATGAAGACGCTTCCGCCCGACCCGCCACCAACCGACCCCAGCGAAGAGGTGCCGTCAACCGAAATGATCCCGTCGAACAAGAACGTGCTGCCTACCGTGAGCAACACGGCCCCACCACCGGACGACCCCATCGTGGGGCACGCCATGCACACCCGCCCCGAGCCACTGCCCAATTGGGTCGGTTCCTCGGCGGACCCGTACGCGTTGCCGCCGGTACACGTCAAGGTGCCCATTTTTCCATCGCCGCCCTTGCCGGCATATCCCGCTCCGCCGGACACTTCGCAGGTGTTGCTTCCACCAGGACCCTGGCCGGAACCGTACCCGAGGCCGTCGGCCAGGAACGCGCTGGATTCCGCAAGGATGACGTCCCCGGCGACCACCAGATCCACACGATAGGGCTCGGGCGCCGCCGGGGCGCCGGGATACTGTGGATGAGAGACCACGGACCCGCCCGAAACCTCCAGGGAAGTCATGCTCTTTTTGTCGCTTACGGTCCACGTGGATCCCGTCAGGATCTGGACACTGCCGAACTGGGCAGTACCGGAAGTGCTGACCCAGGCGGTTTGCATGACGGTCAGGTCAAACACCTGTCCTTCAGGCCAGAAGCTGGCATCCAAAGGGGTCGCAGCACCGCCAAGTCCCTTTCCATCGATCAGCAAGAGGCCGCCGTCCCCGGTCAGAGGACCCCGGAACAGAGTCCCGGCGCCACCGACCTGGAATCCGGCGCCACCCGCTGCCGAAATCGACCCCGTGAAGAGGTCGGTTCCCGCATAAAGGGCCACACGTCCACCGCCGCCGCCGCCCGCATAGGCCGGGCCGCCGACGGTACCGCCCTCGGCTGAAATCGTCCCGGATCCGCCAAACACGGCCGCCTTCAACCAGACGCTGCCGCCCGCACCACCGCCGTGCCAGCCGGTACTTCCGTTGCCGTTGGCCAGGATGTAGCCGTCCAGGGTCAAGGTCTCGCCCACTTCCAATTTCACAGCCCCACCACCGGCGCTGCCAATGGCACATGTGGGGCACAAACGCCCCGAACCGCTGCCCAACTGAATCGGCTGCGTCGCCGAGCCATACCCCACACCACCAATGGTCGTGTAGGCTTCCGCACTGGCCGAACCGCCGTTTCCTCCATGCGCAGCGCCGCCCGTCACGGGGCCAACTTGGGACGCTCCGGGCCCCTGGTCGCTTCCGTAACCCAACCCGTTGACGTCGATGCGGCTTACTGTATCCACCAGCACACTACTTAAGACCTTCACATCGATCCGGTAATCCTGCACTCCAAGATGTCGGCGTCGCTTCTGCCGACATACGAACTGAGCAACCTTCCGGCCGAGTACGCGAAGTACCAGCACTTTGGATGGATGGTGCCTATCTGGCTGTTTTATGGATTGGCCATTTCTCTCGGCGGGGCGGGCGGGAACTACGGCGAACAGCGGTTTCTGGCAACGCGCAATACTCGGGATGCCTCGATTGCGGGCGCCGTGTGGAACCTTTCCCTTGTGTTGCGGTGGGCCATGGTAGGCGGCATCGCCTTCATCGCCATCTCGTCGTCCTATCAGATTTCCGACCCCGAGAGAGCGCTGCCGGAGATCGTCCGCGACTATCTGCCGAACGGTTTTCGAGGATTGGTTGCACGAGCTGTGGGTACTCACGCGGATCA
>CAYTWV010000160.1:0-8771 GCA_964442235.1 uncultured Myxococcales bacterium
GTTGGAGACGACCCGGTACAAAAGGTTTTCCCCAGTCCGTTTGGCCGACACCTCAACCAGACTGTCGTCTTCCTGCTGGCGCATCTGGTACGACTCCAGCACAAAGGGCGCGTGAGCCTGGAAGCAGCTTGTACTGGTCGTTCGGCTTACGGAATTTGCGCCCAGCACGGCCACCATGAGATACAACTCCGAGGAGACACAAATCCTCTCCTCTTGGCTGGTCCAGGTCTCTACCTGCCAACCGGCCTTTTTCCCGGCGAAGTAGCAGCCATAATAGCGGGTCCCCTCCAGGGCCGAGGCCACCTTCAACAGTTCTGACTGGCTTGGAACCGTCTCTGCTGCCAATACCAAGGATGCCGAGAGCACATAGCAGCAGGCGGCGGAAACAATTCGAAACACACAAGAACGCATGGGGGCCTCCGTCCTGGGCGATGATACCTGCCCCGCTGCGGTTCGGCAACCATGCCAGCAAGCCAGCGGGCGCACATTTTCGCTTCCCTCTTTCTTCTTGAATCCTTAATGTCGGTGCGGGTATATTCACCCCGTGAATTTCTGCAACCCGGTCCGTGGGCATCGATCACTTGCTGAGTGGCCGACGGAATGGGATTGCTGCTTTTTGAACGATGTCTTGGGGGAGAAGGATGACTGACGACGGGCAGAATCGTGACGATGCGAATAAAACTCTGATGTTCGACCCGGCCCAGACGGAAGCGTTCAAGAAGATGGCGCGTCTGGCCAGGCAGCAATCGGAACAGGGTCCGGCACAGCGCCCCACTGCGCCGGCAATGTCCGCAGTGCCTGGTGGCCCGGGACCCCAATTGCCTCACGCCTCTTTCCCTGTGGACGAAGCGTCGGCAAACAAGACGATGATGCTGGGAGCGGCCGAATTGGCCCAGATGCGTGCCGCCGCTGCGCCGCAGCCGAAAGCTCCTGTCCGTCCGGTGGCTCCAGAGACCATCGCCATCGATCCGACCAAAACGCTTCCTTTGAACGAGTCCACGGCGGACCCGATTTCGACAAACGCAAGTGGCGTGCCCTCAGCGCTGGACGCACTCTCCTCGGGGCTGGACGCTGCGATTGCCAAGTCGCGGACTCCTACCCCTCCGCTTGGGGTGGATCCTTCTCGTCAGGAAGTGGTTGGCGGGGGAACCCAGATGTTCTCTCCCGGCGGCCTGGGCATGCCTATGGGTGGTGGCGAAACCGTTGCCTACTCGCCTGAACAGGTGGCCCGCCTTCGCGCCCAGAGCAAACAAGCTCCGGAAGCCGCAGGGGGTGGCCAGACGATGCTCTATGATTCGAACCAAAGTGCCGAACTGAAAGAGGCCTTTGATTTGCTCAAGAGACATCAGGCCATGGAAGCCGAGCGTTCTTCCACCGCCCGTGCCGAAGCCGAAGCGTTGCTTCGTGGCATCGGGGATGAGCCGGTTCAAGCTCCGGCCCCCACGCCTGTCCCTGCAGTGGCGTATGGCACTCCGGCACCTGCGGCGACGCAACAGCAGGCGGCTATGCCGGCGGCTTCGGCTCCCTCTTCTCCGCTGAATTCTCCGCTGGAACTGCTGAATGCCCCTCGCCAGCAACTGCCCCTTACCGGTGCCCCGGCTCAGCCACGAGCGGCCGTTCGTGGTGGTACGGCCCGGTTTGAGACCGGCACACCTCGCAAGGGGAAGGCCGGGACCGTTGTGATCGTGATCTTGCTGGTGGCAGTGGGAGCCGCGCTGGTCGCCGGTGCGCTGCACTACGCCGGGTACGTCGAAATCCCCTTCTTGCCCAAATTCTAGTTCGTTCGGGCGGAAGGCCCTTCCGGCACAGGTCGTACACATGGATATTGTCTGGGCCCCTTGGCGGATGCCCTTCATCCTTGGAGCAAAACCCGTGGGTTGTTTCCTCTGTGACTCCTCGAACAAGGGTGTGGGCGAAGAGACCCTGGTCCTTCGCATGACGTCTCACACCCTGGTCATCATGAACCGATATCCATACATCTCTGGGCATCTGCTGATCTCTCCCAGGCGCCATGTGGGGAATCTGATGGAGTTGACGCCCGAGGAGATGACCGACCTTCACGAGACTCTTCGCCAGACTGTCTCGGCGCTGGAGCGGGCCGGAAAACCCAACGGGTTCAACATTGGTATGAACCTTGGCAAGGCGGCCGGGGCCGGTGTGGACGACCACCTGCACTATCACGTTGTCCCCCGCTATTGGGGAGACAACAACGCCATGAACATCTTCGCCGAAGTGCGAGTAATCCCCGAAGACCTGATCGTGACCTGGAAGCGTCTGCTTCCCTATTTTGATGGGGCGCTGTGATGCACGACATCCTGGCGGTCCTGATTACGGCGATGCTTGTGGGCTACATCGCCATGGAGGTCGGTCGCTTTCGGCGGGCCAAAGTGGTGGGCATGGAGCCGGCCTGGTACCGCTGGTTGCGGGTGACGGTGCGCGTGGCCATGGGCTCGGTTGTTACGGGGATGGCCTGGGTTTGGGCCACCTGGGAAGAGCTAAGCCCCAGACTGCCTGACGCCACCACCCTTGTCTTCTTTTCGTTGGCGTCCTTGATCGGCCTGCTGCTGATCGACCTGACCGGCTTGTCCATTCAGGTTCGCCGCGAACGCAAACGCAGAGAGGCGGATTTCCTGATGGACATGGAGCGGCTGGTGCAGGCCCGTCCCAAGGACAAGGGCTCGGCAGACCCGTCGTCATAACCATTCGCTCGCTTTGCGGGCGCTCTCTTTTCGGAACATTTTGCGATTTGTTCGCTCTGTGCCTTTTTTTAGAACTCTCTGTCGCCCGAGTTCGTAAGGGGCGGGCCTTGTGAGATTGCCGGGGTATTCCCCAACCACTTGTGAGGAGGTGTTCCATGCGGCCGATGACGCTGATCTGTGTTGTGTTGGGTGCGGTGCTGGGATTGTTGGAAACCAGCGGTATAGGCCGCGAAGGCGAACACCGTGATGGCGCTTCCAAGACCGCCACGGTACCCGAGCTTGGGGAATTGCCCCTGGACGTTTCCCTGGAAGGAACGCGCTCCACGGTAGCCCTGACCCTGCCGGTTGCTTCGTTCGGACTGCCCGTTCGCTACAGTGTCTCCATCGAGACCCTAAGCGGCCAGGCCGTTGGCGAAGTGACGGGTACCAAAGAAGTCCCGGCCGACGGCCGAATCGAACTGAGAATGAGTGGTCCAAGTCTGGGCCTGCCTGCCGAGGCCGTCGACTACGTTGTGGTCTATCGGGTCAAGGGGAAAGACGGCGCATGGGAAGGCCGGCGTTCCCTCTATTATTGCATGAAGCGCACGTTGCTTGCGGTGACGCCCCCGACGGTTGTGGCCCTCTCGGGGCCCGTTCGAATCCCCGTTCGCGTGATGCACGCCAACCAGGAACCTGCCGCCAAAGCGACCGTGACTTTCATTGCCAAGGCGGATGGCAAAGAAGTCGTCAACAAGAGCGTGGCGACCGACGAATTTGGTGGGGCCGTGCTTTCGTTCCAACCCAAAAAGACTGGTCCCTTCGAGTGGCAGATTCGTGCACAGGCTCCTGGTGCCCTGCCCATGACGTCTCAGGGTACCGTGGATGTCGCCGATGCCGGGAAACTGCTGCTGACCCTGGACAAGCCGCTCTATCAGCCCGGGCAAACCGTTCATATCCGCTCGTTGCTTCTTGAGAAACCCTCGTTGAAGCCCCGAGCCAATCAGGGTGTGGTCCTGGAGGGCTTTGATACCAAGGGGAACAAGATCTTCAAACACCGGGGTGTGACCAACGAATTCGGTGTAATTTCGGCCACTTTGGCCATCGGCAGCCAGGTAAACATGGGCAGTTGGCGTATCGAGGCCCACGCCGGTGATGTGACCGCCCAGAAGAGTTTCACCGTGGATCGCTATTCGCTGCCGAAGTTCAAGGGGACCGTCCAGTTGGACAAACCCTTCTACCGTCCTGGCGAGGAAGTGAACGGAACGATCAGTCTGAAGTATTTCTTCGGTAAACCGGTGGCGGGCGGCAAAGTCAAAGTGACCGCCCACGACTATCAGGGACAATGGGTCATTCACCGGGTCATCGAGGGGGAAACCAATCCCGAAGGGCTCTACAAGTTCGCCTACCGCCTGCCTGAAAAACTGATCGGCCAGCCGCTGGGCAACGGAAACGCCATTGTGCTGGTGGAACTGGAAGGCACGGACACGGCCGGGCAACTCTGGAAAGACTCCAGGCAGGTGACTGTGGTCGCCAATCCACTCTCCGTGGCGGTGGTGCCCGAGTCCGGCACGCTGGTTCCCGAAGTCGAGAACCGT
The DNA here is from genome assembly GCA_964442235.1 of uncultured Myxococcales bacterium. GTDB lineage: Bacteria > Myxococcota_A > UBA9042 > CAIXZC01 > CAIXZC01 > CAYTWV01. The sequence goes on from CAYTWV010000160.1 coordinate 4,274, forward strand.
CTGCATGTGATCGTGGCGGATGCCGGTGGGGCCGCCGTGACGGGCATGGCCAAGGTGGTGTTAAGCCAGGGCGGCGAGTCGGTAGAGAAAAGCCTCTCCTTGGATGCGTCGGGGATAAGCAGCGTGCTTTACACCCCCAAGAAGGGCGGCGCTGCCGTGGTGGCGGCCATTACGGTGGACCTGAAGGGACAGACTCTGACCCAGCAGGTGACTCTGGCGACCACGGCTGGCCAGTCCGTGCTGCTTCGCCCTGGCAAGAGCATTGCTGCCGTGGGCGAGACGGTTGTGTTCGAGGTCTTCTCCAGTGATTCCGTGGGTGATGCCTGGTTGGATATCACTCGTGAGAATCAGACGTTGTTGACGGCCAACGTCCGTATGAAGGGCGGGCGGGGCTCGGTGACTGTGACGTTGGATGCGGGCATGGCCGGGACGTTGACGGCCTCGGCTTACACGCTCACCCACCGGGCGGAGCTGACCCGCGACAGCCGGGTTCTGTTTGTAAACACCCAGGGCGATTTGAAGGTCAATGTTACCGCAGACAAAGAGCAGTACAAACCGGCCGAAAAGGCGAAACTTCTGTTCAACGTGACCGATGCGGCAGGCAAGGCGGTTCAGGCGGCCCTTGGGATTCACGTGGTGGACGAGGCCGTCTTTGCGTTGAGTGAATCCCGTCCTGGGTTGGCCAAACTCTATTTCCTGCTGGAAGCGGCCATCATGGAGCCCTCGTGGCAGGTGGGGCCTTTGTCCGGGCAGACGCTGGGTGGGTTGATGGAGCCGGTTGCCACGCAGGATGAAGAATCTTCGCGGCAGCTCAAGGCCGAAGTGGCGCTTGGGGCACAGGGCGAAGTGGGAACGGCCCTGCCGGCTCAGTTGATTCAACCTGCTGACGCCGAAGAGATTCACAATCGCATGGACAAACGTTCGCAGCGAATGCAGCGCCAGATCGTCAAGATGGCCCGTCGATATGGCAAGTGCAATTGGGAACAGGAGAATTTCCGCAATACGGCTCGATTGGACAAGCGGCTCCGCGCCATTTACGAGGAAGACGCTTGGGGCAATGCATACCAGGTTGATGTGTCGGATTACGCAGTCAGCCTCAGAAGTGCCGGCCCCGACGAGCAGTGGGGCACCGGAGATGACTTGTACGCCTACACGGAATCGTACGAAGTCTGCGAGTACAACCGTCGTTACAAGGCGGGCGTCCGAGGCGGCTGGGTTCGTGGCGTCGGCGACATGGTAATGGACGATGCGATGGTTCCCATGGCCACGGGCATGGGCGGGGGCGGGGGCCCAGGGCAGATGGTAGAAATGCGCAAAGAAGCAACGGCGCAGCCGGCAGCAGGGCCCAGAAAGAAGACCGACGACAGTTCCAAGAAAGCGACGGAGAAAGCCAACGAACCCGAAGTCAGGGTGCGTCAATGGTTCCCGGAAACCCTGTTTGTGGAAGACTGCCTCATCACCGATGCCAACGGCAATGCGTCTCTGGAAGTACCGCTGGCCGACAGCATTGCCTCTTGGCGAATGACTACCATGGCTTCGGATAAGGCGGGACGTATGGGGGGAAGCGAGTCGGGGATCATCGTGTTCCAGGACTTCTTTGTCGACATCGATTTCCCGGCCTTCCTGACTCGCAACGATGAAGTGTCGTTCCCCGTGGTCATCTATAACTATCTGGATCGGGACCAGGAGATTCGCATCAGTCTGGACAAGGAGCCCTGGTTCGAGCTTAGCGGCGAATCGGAAGTGACCGTGAAGTTGGCGGCGGGGCAGGTCAAGGCCCTGCGTTTCCCGGTGAAAGTCACCCGCGTGGGTTGGCATCAGTTGACGGTTTGGGGACGTGGCGAGAAGGGCGTTGCCGATGCGGTGCGCCGAACCGTGGAAGTGCGCAGCGACGGCATGGAAGTGGTGGGCAGCAGCAGTGGCCAGTTCGACCCTACCACCAAAGAAGGGCGAGAAATTCGGTTGCCCTATGCCGTCCCGGAAAACGCCGTCGAGGGGTCCCAGAAGATGTCCGTTCAGATTCTGCCGGCTCTCTCCACCCACGTGATTGGGGGTATGGAGAGCATGCTGCGTCTGCCGGGCGGTTGTTTCGAGCAGACCACCTCTTCGGCTTGGCCCAATGTGCTGGCCATGCGGTATCTGCGGGACACGAAGCAGAACACCCCGGAACTCTCGATGAAAGCGATGCAGTACATTCTGGCGGGCTACCAGCGTATTTTGACCTTCGAATGCAAGTCCGGCGGTTTCAACTGGTGGGAGGGTGAGAACCCGGGCAACCTGATTCTGTCGGCCTTGTCCATCATGATGCTGAGCGACACCAAAGAGGTCTTGGATGCCGTGGATACCCGGGTTATCCAGCGCTCGTACGCATACCTGCTGACCTTGCAGAAGGGCGATGGCAGTTTTGCTGCCGAGACTCACCTGCATGCCGGTAACGAGAACCTTGGCCAGGATTCGCTGCGCTCTACGTGTTATGTGGCGTGGGCGTTCAACGAAGGCGGATTCGGCGACACAGAGCCCGCCAAGAAGGCCCAGCGATTCATTCAGGGGAAGTTGGCTTCGGAGCAGGACCTTTACACTCTGGCCATGTGTGCCAACGCTCTGGCGACCCTTCCTGGTCGAGGCGAAGCGGCGCTGCCCGTGCTGGACCGCATCTTCCTGAAGGCCGTGAAGAACAAGAAGCATATCTATTTTGAGCAGGCGGGGCGGACTTTGGTGAACTCTGGCGGCCTGGGTGGCCACGTGGAATTGACCGCTCTGGTGGCTCACGCTGCGCTGCGTGGTCGGGCCCACCTGGCCGAGATTATGCCCATCGTTGAGTGGCTGGTTTCCACCAAGGATCCCCAAGGCAACTGGGGCTACAACACCCAGGCCTCGGTCATGGCGCTGAAGGTCTTTTTGTTGGCCAGCAGCATGGGCAGTGAAAAGACCGAAGCTACGGTGACCATGACGCTGAACGGCCGTGAGCTGGCCTCACGGAAGTTCGATGATTTCAACAAGGACGTCATCTGGCAGGTGGACGTGCCCGCCGAAAAGATGGGGACTCGAGGGGAGCTGAGTCTGACCCTGACGGGAGAGGGCAGTCTGGGGTATCAGGTAGTGGGCACCTGGTTCGAGGCGGCGGTGAAGGCAGAAGCTCAGAAACCCGCTTTGGAAGTGGGTGTTGAGTACGACCGCACCCAAATCAAGGTGGACGAAACCGTGAAGGTTGGTGTTACGGTCAAAGCCAACGACCCCAGTCTGCAAGGCATGGTCATGCTGACCCTGGGTGTGCCTCCGGGATTTGATGTACAGACCGAGGATCTGGAACTGCTGCGTTCGCAAAAGGCCATCTCCAAATGGGAACTGACGGGCCGACAGTTGCTGATTTACCTGAACGGAGTGCCCAAGGATTCCCACCTGGCCTTCGACTACCGAATCAAGGCCCGCTATCCGGTGAAGGCCGCCACGGGCGAATCTGAAGTACACATGTACTATGACGCCCAGAAGCAGGGCCGCCACGCCGGCACGCAGCTTACCGTAGAGTAGTCCCTGGCACTGCGACTCCCAACCACGTCTTCGTCCTACTCCCTACCCAGAACCTGAGCCCCCCCCGACACCTACTCGAACCGAATGGGCTGTCCTGTGGCATGGGCTACGCTGTGCCACAGAGATCCATCGGGTTCAATCTGTTTGCGGCGGCCCACGGCCTGTTCGATGGGGACGTGGGTGAACTTGCTGTTCCAAAGGCCCACCAGAACGCCGGTTTTTCCCGCCATGGCAGCGTGGACCGCATGCTGAGCCAGTTGAAGGCAAAACACCGAATCGTCGGCCCGAGACGGGATGCTTCGGATGGTATAGGAGGGGTCAATATATTTGATGGAGACATCCAGATCCGTCTTGGCGAAGTGCTCTTCAAATGCGTTGCGCAAGAAGAGACCGATGTCCTTCAGTTTGGTGTTTCCCGACTTGTCCGTTGCGCCAGCCCCTTTTTCGGTGTCGGCCAGATACTCTTGACCTGCCCCTTCGGCTACCACCACGACGGCATGGCGGCGCCGCTCCAGCCTGCTGTGCAGGAACGCCGTCACGCTGCCTGGTCCATACAGCCGAAACGGTACCTCGGGGACCAAACAGAGGTTCACTTCACTGTTGGCCAGGGTCGCGTAGGCAGCAATAAACCCCGAGGCGCGGCCCATGAGTTTGACCAGCCCGATGCCGTAGGGGGCCCCTTTGGACTCGGCGTGGGCAGACCGGACGGCGTCACGGGCCTCATCCACGGCACTCACGAACCCGAACGTACGCTCAATACATGCGATGTCGTTGTCGATGGTCTTGGGGACACCCACCACGGAAAGCCTGTAGCCACGGCGCCGGGCTTCCTGGTCGATGGCCAGCGCACCACGCTGAGTACCATCCCCCCCCACCGTAAAGAGAATGTTGATGCCTTCGGCTTGCAGATAATCGACCATCTCCTCGGCGGGTTGAGGGCCCCGAGAGGATCCAAGCAAGGTGCCGCCAG